>NZ_JBJZOG010000019.1:0-83500 GCF_047200535.1 Micromonospora mangrovicola
GGCGCCGGTGGACGGACTGGTCTGTAGACTTGGCCGGGTCGCGAGGGAGGACTGAATGACGCGTACACCCGCCGGCTCCGCCCGGGAGCGCATCCTCGACACCGCGTTCCGGCTCTTCTACGCGTACGGGCCGCGGGGCGTCGGCGTGGACACCGTGATCGCCGAGTCGGGGGTCGCCAAGGCCACCCTCTACAAGCACTTCCCGAGCAAGGACGACCTCGTGCTGGCGTACCTGGACAAGGTCGACCAGGCGTGGTTCGGGGCGCTGCGGGCCGCCGCCCGGGACGCTGGCGACGATCCCCGCGAGCAGCTCGTCGGCATGTTCGACGCGCTGGTCGGGGCCTGCCGCCGGCAGGGGTACCACGGCTGCGCGTTCATCAACACCGCCGCCGAATCTCCGGCCGGTGGCCCGGTGCACGCCCGTACCGTCGAGCACAAGAACGTGGTCCGGGCCTGGGTGACCGACCTGGCCCGGCGAGCCGGGGCGGCCGAGCCCGAACTGCTGGCCCGTCAGCTCACCCTGCTGCTCGACGGCGGGCTGGCCGGCGGGGTGCTGGACGGGGACCCGGCGCTCGCCGAGGCCGCCAAGCGTTCCGCCCGTGCCCTGGTCGACGCGACCCTCGACTGAGCGTGCGGCCGTCGTGGGGCGGTGGCGTGCCGCCGCGTGGTGTCAGGCCCACCCAGGCGTAGCGCTCCAGGTACCGGCGGGACAGCGCCCGGCCGACGTCCGCCTGGTCGGCGACGACCGCGGCGCGCAGCGCGGTGCGGCGTGCGGCGTACTGCTCCAGCCGGGTCCGCAGCTCCGCTACCGGAGCCGCGGTGAAGGGGCCTTCCTCACTCGCTGGCCGGGTGGGGGGCGATCTGCCCCTGACGCAGCCGGGCCGCGCAGAGTTCGGCCAGCCTGGCGTACGCGGTGGCGCCGATCAGCGCGGTCAGCTCCGGGCCGTACGACAGGTACATCGGTTCGGCGCCGACGTGCGCGTCGGTGGAGGAGGTGCACCACCAGTCCAGGTCGTGCCCGCCCGCGCCCCAGCCCCGCCGGTCGAACTCGGCGAGCGTGGAGATCAGCACCTTGGTGTTGTCCGGCCGCTTGTGCCACTCCTGGTCCCGGCGGATCGGCAGCTGCCAGCAGACGTCCGGCTTGTACTCCAGCGGGTGCACCCCGTCCCGCAGTGCCTGGGCGTGCAGCGCGCAGCCGCCCCCGCCGGGGAAGTCGGCGTCGTTGAGGAAGACGCACGGCGCGTCGACGTCCCGGGTGGCCGTACGCCGGGCCGGGTTCTTCCCGTCGATGGTGTCGTTCTCGGTCCAGTTCTTGAAGCCCTTGCGGAAGTGCTGCCAGGTCTCCGGGGTGAGTCGCTTGACCGCCGCCCGGACCCGTTTCTCGTCGTCGGCGTCGGTGAAGAACGCCCCGTGCGAGCAGCAGCCGTCGGCGGCCCGACCGGCGATGATGCCGTGGCAGCCCTTGCCGAAGATGCAGGTCCAGCGGGAGAGCAGCCAGGTCAGGTCGGCCCGGACCACGTGCTTCTCGTCGGCCGGGTCGACGAACTCGATCCACTCCCGGGGGAAGTCCAGCTCCACCTCCCGGCTGCGCGGGTCGTCGGGGTCGTCCACCAGCACCTGCAGCTCGATCTGCCCTGTCACCCGGCCCAGCGTACGCGCGGTGACCCGGGCCGGCCGGCGAGCCGGGGAAAGTGTCTGGCCATAGGGTCAGGAGCATGCGACTGGGTGTTCTCGACGTCGGTTCCAACACGGTGCACCTGCTGGTGGTCGATGCCCACCACGGGGCTCATCCCTGGCCGGCGCATTCGGAGAAGGTGGTGCTGCGGCTCGCCGAGCAGCTCGGCCCGGACGGCGTGCTGACCGACGCGGGCGCGGACAGCCTGGTCAAGGCCGTGGGGATGGCCCGCGCCGCCGCCGACGGGCTGGAGACCGACGACCTGCTGGCCTTCGCCACCAGCGCGGTCCGCGAAGCTACCAACGCCGGCGAGGTGCTGGCCCGGGTCCGCGACGAGACCGGCGTACGCCTGGAGGTGCTGTCCGGCGCGGACGAGGCCCGGATGACCTTTCTCGCCGTGCGACGGTGGTTCGGTTGGTCGGCCGGCCGGTTGCTGGCGATGGACATCGGCGGCGGCTCGCTGGAGTTGGCTGCCGGGATCGACGAGGACCCGGATGTGGCGGTCTCGCTGCCGCTGGGCGCCGGCCGGCTGAGCCGGGAACGGCTGCGGGTCGACCCGTCCGGCACGGTGCCGCCGTCCGCGGAGGCGGTCGAGGAGCTGCGGGAGTACGTCGACGCGCAGCTCGAACCGGTGCTGGAGCAGCTCGCCGGGGTGGGCTGGGAGCGTCCGGTGGCCACCTCGAAGACGTTCCGGACGCTGGCCCGGCTCGCCGGGGCCGCGCCCTCCGGCGCCGGGCTCTGGGCCCGGCGCAGCCTGACCCGGACCGGACTGCGGCAGGTACTGGGTTTCATCCGGCACATCCCGCCGGGGCAGCTGCACGAGCTGGAAGGGGTCAGCGCGGGGCGGGCCCACCAGCTTCTCACCGGGGCGGTGGTGGCCGAGGCGGTGATGCGCCGGCTCGACGTCGACCGCCTGCACATCTGCCCCTGGGCGCTGCGGGAGGGGGTCATCCTGCGCCGGCTGGATCAGCTCGCGCCGATGTGATCCGTGCCGGTCGAGGTGGGCGCTTTGCGGCTGCTCGTCCCGATGCGCCGCGCCGGGGGCGGCTACCCTGAGGGGTGTGACTTCCCACGTCCCGGTGCTCCTGTCCAGTTCCTCGGTGTTCCCTGAGCGCACCGCGGCGGCCTTCCAGCTGTCCGCGGCGCTCGGGTACGACGGCGTCGAGGTGATGGTCTGGACCGACGTGGTGAGCCAGGACCCGGGCGCGCTGCGCGGCCTGGCCGACCACTACGGCGTCCCGGTCCTGTCGGTGCACGCGCCGTGCCTGCTGGTCACCCAGCGCGTGTGGAGCCCCGACCCCTGGGAGCGGCTGCGCAAGGCCGCGGAGCTGGCCGAGACGCTGGAGGCGCCCACGGTCGTGGTGCACCCGCCGTTCACCTGGCAGCGGGACTACGCGCGGAACTTCGCCGAGGGTCTGGCAAAGATCGAGGAGCAGTTCGGCGGGCTGCGCTTCGCCGTGGAGAACATGTACCCGGTGCGGATGGCCGGCCGGCAGTTCGTCCCGTACGTCCCGGGTTGGGACCCGACCGTCACCGGCTACCGCTCGTACACCCTGGACCTGTCGCACTGTGCCGCCTCGCACACCGACGCGCTCGCGATGGCCGACCGGATGGGCGCCGGCCTGGCCCACGTGCACCTCGGCGACGGCACCGGCGAGGGCCGCGACGAGCACCTGGTACCCGGCCGCGGCGGTCAGCCCTGCGCGGAGCTGCTCCGCTCGCTGGCCGGCCGGGGCTTCACCGGCTCGGTCGCGGTCGAGGTCACCACCCGGGGCGCGAAGAGCCGCGCCGTGCGCGAGGCCGACCTGCGCGAGGCGCTCGAGTTCGCCCGCGCCAACCTCACCGCACCCTCCCCGGTCAGCTGACCGGGGAGAGCGACTCCGCCTGGGTGGGGACGCTGACCTGCTCACCGACGGCGGCCCGCTTGCGGGCCCGGTGCGCGGCCACGTGCGAGCGGGTCGCACAGCGTTCCGAGCAGAACCGCCGGCAGCAGTTCGACGAGGTGTCCAGGTAGACGTTGCCGCAGCGCTCGTCCGCGCAGACGCCGAACCGGGCGCTGCCGTACTCGCACAGCCAGACCGACAGGCCCCAGACGGCGCCGGCCAGGTATTCCGACGAGACCGAGGCGCCCCGGCTGGTCACGTGCATGTGCCAGTCGCTGGAGTCGTGGCCGGAGATGCGCGGCTGCACCGGGAAGGCCTCCAGCATGGCGTTCAGCTCCGCCACCGCCTCACCGTCCCGGCCGGAGGTGCCGTACTCGAAGACGTCGCGCAGGCGCTTCTGCGCCCGCCGGAAGATCGTCAGGTCCCGCTCCGCGACCTCGTCGCGCATCCACCCGCTCTCGTCCGGGAAGAGGGCCCGCAGGTCGTCGAGGTCGTCCAGGCGGGCGTTGACGAGATCAACTCCGGTCCGGGCGTACGCGTCGAAGTTCACGACACCAACGGTAGACGACTCACGGGACACGCGGCGCGTCGATGTAGTGGGGCAGGAACCGCGCGTAACCGTCTGTGATGAGGCTCTCGCTCTCCCGTACACCGGCGCCGGCCGACTCGCCGTCGACGATCCAGCTCCCGAGCACCATCCGGTTGCCGGCGAACTCGGGCAGCGCGCGGAACTCCTGGTAGCAGAAGCCCTCGTCGCCGTAGACGCCCGGATTGGTGATCTCGGTGCCGGCGGTCACGATGCGTACCGAGCCGCCCTCCCGGCCGAGCAGCGGCTTGGCCACGTACCCGGTCATCCCGCGCGGCGAGTCGAGGTACGCCGGCAGCAGGTACTCGTGGCCCGGATACAGCTCCCAGAGCACCGCCAGCAGCGCCTTGTTCGACAGGAGCAGCTTCCAGGCCGGCTCGATCCAGGTCGTCGGGGTGCCCGGCTCCAGGGCCGGCGGCCCGTACGGCTCGGCCAGCATCCACTCCCAGGGGTAGAGCTTGAAACAGGTGGTGATCGGCCGGTCGTCGGCGTCCACGAAGCGCCGCCCGTCCCAGCCGATCCGCTGGATCGGCATGAGCGTGACGTCCAGCCCGGCCTGGCGGGCCGTCTCGGCCAGGTAGCCGGCGGTGATCTGGTCCTCGCCGGACTCCTCCTCCGCGGACCAGACCACGTGCACTCGCGGGTCGTGCAGCCCGGTGCCGATCTTCGCCCACGCGCCGACCAGCCGCTCGTGCAGGCTGTTCCACTGGTCCGCCTCGGGCCGGGTGTGCTCCAGCCAGTACCACTGCACGATGCTCGCCTCGACCAGCGAGGTCGGGGTGTCCGCGTTGTACTCCAGCAGCTTGGGCGGCCAGCTGCCGTCGTACCAGAGGTCGAAGCGGCCGTAGAGGGTCGGCGGCTGAGCCCGCAGCGACTGGGCGACCGCCTCGGCCGCCCAGGCCGGGATGCCGAACTCGGCGTACCGGTTGCGGGCCACGATGTGCTCGGCGGCGGCCACCGACATCCGGTGCAGCTCCTCGGTCGCCTCCTCCAGTCGGAGCACCTCGTCCAGCTCGAAGGCGTACGCGGCGGTCTCGTCCCAGTACGACATGATCTCGCCGCCGGGCAGTTCGGTGTCGACGTACACCAGGCCCTGCGACCGGATGGTGGCGTCCCAGCCGGGGCGTGGCGGGCTAGCCTCCCGCCGCACGTCAGCCCCCGCAGGAGGCGAGGTAGGTGCCGAAGCCACCCCGGTCCGGCAGCGCCGCGACCGGGGCCGGGGTGTCCCGGGCGGCGGCCGGCGCGGGGACGCGCAGGGCCAGCGCGACGGTGTCGGCGCCACCGCCGGCCGGGCCGAGGGCGCAGTCGTCATCGTCGTCGTAGCCGCCGTTGCAGCCGGACAGGGCGAGCGCCAGGACGGTCAGCGTGCCGAGCTGGACGGTGGCCGACCGGAGCCGGCGGTGGGGGTGAGGTTCCACGTGCTCCGTTCTAGCGGACGGCCGCCAGATCGGCGGCCCCACGGCGGGGCCGGAACGCAGCGTGACGTTGGCCGCCGCCCCTCGGCGCGGGTACGCAGGCGGGCGTTACGCTCGGCGCATGCTCCGTTCCGTCATCCTCGCCGCCTCCCGGTCATCCCAGGTCGAGCGGCTCGTTGCGACGGCCCCGTTCACCCGGGACGTCGTCCGCCGGTTCGTCGCCGGCGCCGGCACCGACGACGCGCTGCGCGCTACCCGCGCACTCGTCGCGGACGGCCAAGCGGTCACCCTCGACAACCTCGGCGAGGACACCGTCACCCCGGAGCAGGCGAACGCCACCCGGGACGAGTACCTCAAGCTGCTGCGGCTGCTGGGCGCCGCCGGGCTCACCCCGGCCGCCGAGGTCAGCGTGAAGCTCTCCGCGCTCGGTCAGATGTTCGACGAGCAGCTCGCCTACGACAACGCCCGGGCGATCTGCGCGGCGGCGGACGCGGCGGGCACCACGGTCACCCTCGACATGGAGGACCACACCACCACCGACTCGACCCTGGACATCCTCGCCAAGCTGCGTAAGGACTACCCGTCGACCGGCGCGGTGCTCCAGGCGTACCTGCGGCGCACCGAGTCGGACTGCCGGGAGCTGTCCGGCGTCGGGTCCCGGGTGCGGCTCTGCAAGGGCGCGTACAAGGAGCCGGAGTCGGTGGCCTACCAGTCCACCCGCGAGGTGGACAAGTCGTACGTGCGCTGCATGAACGTGCTGATGGCCGGGGACGGTCGCCCGATGCTGGCCACCCACGACCCGCGGCTGATCGCCATCGGCGAGGACCGGGCCCGCTGGTTCGACCGCGGACCGGACCAGTTCGAGTTCCAGATGCTGTACGGCATCCGGCCCGAGGAGCAGAAGCGCCTGATCGGCGAGGGGTACACCGTACGCACCTACGTCCCCTACGGCGACCAGTGGTACGGCTACCTGATGCGCCGCCTGGCCGAGCGCCCCGCCAACCTGATGTTCTTCGGCCGCGCGCTGGTCTCGAAGAAGTGACTCACGCGTTCGACCAGGCCCGGGTGCAGAGCACCAGGCGGTAGCCGTCCGGGTCGGCGAACGTCACCCCCCAGCGGTCCCAGTACGGGCCGGCGGAGACCCTCGTCCCGCCGGCCCGTTCGAGTTTGTCGAGCAGGCCGTCGTCGACCGGCCCGTCCAGGTAGAGCACGAACAGGTCCTCGTCGGTCGGGCGCGGCGCGACGGAGAGCTGCGCGCCGCCGACGAGCTCCAGGTGCCAGCCGGCGCCCGGCCAGCCCAGCATCACCAGGTCGTGCTCGCCGGGCCCCTCGGCCTCGCCCCGGTACAGCACCTCCAGACCCAGGCCCTCGGCCCAGAAGCGTTCGGCGGCGGCGAGGTCGTGGCTGGGTCGGGCGATACGGACGTGGGTGTCTGCGGAAAGCGGCATGCGCACGATCGTGCGATCTCCACTCGACTTGAGGTCAAGCCTTGACGGCAAAAGCTAATGGCATTAGCCTTTTGGCTATGACGATTAGCCGCGTGTCGCGGGACGGCGGAACCATCGCGTACGAGGTGCACGGGGAGGGCCCACTGGTGGTCCTCTCGCACGGCATGGGGGAGAACCGGGCGGCCTTCCGGCACCTGGTGCCCCGGCTGGTGGCCGCCGGGTACCGGGTCGCCTCCGTCGACGTGCGGGGGCACGGCGACTCCAGCGCCCACTGGCCCACGTACGCCCCGGCGGAGGTCGGCGCGGACCTGCTCGCCGTGGTCCGGGCGCTCGGCGGTCCGGCCACCCTGGTCGGCAGCTCGTCCAGCGCGGCGGCCGTCGTCTTCGCCGCCGCCGACGCGCCCGAGCTGGTCAACGGCATCGTGCAGGTCAGCCCGTTCGTGTCGCGGGAGAAGCCGAACCCGGTGATGCGGCTGGCCCAGGCGCTCGTGCTGCGCAGCCCCCGCCTGTTCGGGATGTTCCACCGGACACTCTTCCCGTCCGGACGGCCGGACGACGACGCCGCGTACCGGACGGAGATGGTCGCCAAGCTGCGCGGCCGGATGGCCGCGGTGCGCGGCGTGGTCGAGCCGGTCGAGCCGCACTGGACCACCCGGACCCGGGAGGTACGGCAGCCGGTCCTGGTGCTGATGGGCACCCGGGACCCGGACTTCAAGGACCCGGGCGCCGAGGCGCGGGCCGCCCGGCGGCTCTTCACCACCGCCGAGGCCCGCATGATCGACGAGTCCGGCCACTACCCGCACGCCGACCAGCCCGACGCCACGGCCACCGACCTCGCCGAGTTCCTGGCGGTGACCTCCCGTGCCTAGGGTCGGCCTGACCCCGCAGACGGTGGTCCGCGAGGCCGCCGCGCTCGCCGACGAGGTCGGCCACGACCGGCTCACCCTGGCGGCGGTCGCCGGCCGGCTCGGCGTCGCGCTGCCCAGCCTCTACAAGCACGTAAGGGGCGTCGACGCGCTGCACCAGAAGCTCGCCGTGCTGGCCGTCGGCGAACTGGCCGAGGAGATGACCCGGGCGGTCGCCGGCCGCGCCGGCCGGGACGCGCTGCACGCGGTCGCCGTCGCCTGGCGGGACTACGGCCGCCGGCACCCGGGCCGGTACGCGGCGGCGCAGCAGGTGCCCGACCCGGACGACCCCGAGCACGTGGCGGCCGGCCGGCGCGCCCTCGACGCGGTCTACGCGATCCTGCTCGGATACGGCCTGACCGGCGACGACGCCGTCGACGCGGCCCGGATCTTCCGCAGCGCCGTGCACGGTTTCGTGACCCTGGAGGCGGTGGGCGGCTTCGGCATGCCGCGCGGCCTCGACCGCAGCTTCGACCAGCTGGTGGCCGCACTGGACACCGCGTACCTGGACTGGAGGTCCTGATGAAGGGCGCGCTGCTCGCCTTGATCTTCCTGCTGGAGCTGGCGATGCTCGCCGCCGCCGGCTGGTGGGGGTTCACCCTCGACGCCGGCTGGTCGGTGCGCCTGCTCGCCGGTCTCGGTGCGCCGCTGCTGATCGCCGTCGTGTGGGGCGTGTTCTGCTCGCCGAAGGCCGGCGTGGTGCTGCCCGCCCCGGCCAAGCTCGCCGTGCAGGCCGCCTGCTTCGTGACCGGCGGGCTGCTGCTCGCGCTGGCCGGGCAGCCGGTGCCCGGTGCCGTGCTGGTGGCCCTCTGGGCGCTCGACAAGGCGCTGCTCACCCACCTCGGCGACCCGGTCTGAGTCCGCCCTCCCCGCCGGGCACTCGTGTCCTCCCTTCCAGCCAGCAGGGATGACACCTTTGAGTGCCTACAAACTTGATGTCCTCGACGATTCACCGGGCGGGCCGGGCCGACCGGTACCAGAAGCCGGACCGAGGACCATGACGCAACCGAGGCTCGGCGGGAGGCGTTTGAAGGCGTCGTTCTCCTGACGGGCGGGAGTCCGCTCCGGTGAGTCGGCCGCGACATCAAGTTCGTAGGTGCCGGGAGACGCGTCGTTCGAGTGCACGGTGGTCCGCACCTCGCCGGCGCGCGGTGGGCTCTGGCCGGAACGCCCCGATTGGTCGTACCCTTCGCCGGTGACCGACGGTGACGAGCGGCCCTCCGGCCCGGCTACGGCGAGCCCCGCACCTTTCGCGCCGGCAACGCCGGCCCCGCCGCCGGTGTCGCGGAAGCTGCGGCGACCGCCGCTCTGGGTCGTGGTCGCCGTGGTGCTCGCGCTCGCGGCGTGCGGGGTGTCCGGCGTGCTCCTGGTCGGCGTGGTGGGGGACGCGGCCGGGCGCCCGGCGGCCGGCCGCGCCGACGACGACCCGGCCACGGCCGCCGCCCGCCGGCTCGGCCAGCGGATGACCGCCCAGCTCGACCGGCAGGCCACCGCGCTGCTCGGCGGCGACAAGGCCGCCTTCCTGGCGGTCGCCGAGCCGGCCGCCCGGCCGGCGCTGACCCGCCGGTACGCCGCGCTCCGGGCGCTGCGGGTGACCGTCTGGCGGCCGGCGGCCGAGGGCCTGCCGGCGGCGGTCGACGGGCGGCCGGGTGAGTGGCGACTGTCGGTCGACGTCGGTTACTGCTTCGTGGTGCTCGACTGCGCCCCGAGCACGGTGGAGATCGGCACCCGGTGGCGGCTGATGGGAGAGGAACCCCGGCTGGTCGCCGTCGAGGAGTCCCGGGCGAAGCCGGCCGGCGCCCGACCGTGGGAGATCAGCGACCTCGCGGTGGCGGTCGGGAAGCGGACCGTCGTCGCCACCACGCCCGCCCAGCGGGCCAAGCTGCCCGGCCTGCTCGCGCAGGCGGAGGCCGCCGCCAAGGTCGCCGACCTGTACGCGGTCGACGGCCCGCCGCCGGACCGCTACCTGGTCTTCTACGCCGGCCGGGCGGAGTGGCAGCGCTGGTACGGCGGTGGCCGCCCGAAGTGGACCGCCGGGTACGCGGTCGGGGTCGGCGGTGGGCACCACGACGTGGTGCTGAACGCGCAGATCATCTCGCGGGCCGGCGTCGACGACCTGCTCCGGCACGAGCTGACCCACGCCGCCTCGCTGCCCGACCGGGGCTACTCCGACCGGTCGAGCTGGTGGCTGGTGGAGGGACTGGCCGAGTACGCGGGCGCGGACGGCCAGCCGGTCGACCGCTACGAGGGTCTGGCCGAGGTGCGCCGACTCGTCCGCGGCGGCTGGAACGGCCGGCTGGACTCGCTGGCGCCCGCCGACGACGCGGCCGACGACCGGGTCGGGGGTGCCTACGGCGTCGGCTACCTCGCCGTCCGCCACCTCGTCGACCGGTACGGCGAGCAGCGGGTGCTCGACTTCTTCCGGGCCGTGGTGCACGAGCGGCGATCGCTGGACGCCGCGGCCGACGAGGCGTTCGGCGAGCGGTGGTCCACCCTGCACGACGACTGCGTCGCCTACGTCCGCGCGGTCGCCGGCGGCTGACCCGCACCCAGCCAAGGCCATGGTCCGGGCCGAGCCGCCCAGCCGCGGACCGGGGGACGGCGTGGGTCACCGCCTCAGCTGATTCCGGGGCGGGTGCGGCGTACTCGTACGATCGACGGGTGCGCCGCACCCACTCGCCGCGGCTGCCCGCGGCCACCCGCCCTCGCCTGCTCACCGCCCTCCTCGCCGTCGTCGCGCTGACCGGCACCACCGCCGCCTCCTGCGGTGACGACAAGTCCGGCGTCACCGTGGCCCAGGTCGGCCGGTCCGAGGTGACCGAGGTGATCGACGCGCCGGCCACGGTGACCGCCCGGGCCGCCGCCACCCTCACCGCACCCGCCGACGGCACCCTGGCCAGCCTGCGCGTCCAGCCTGGACAGCGGGTCGCCAAGGGTCAGGTACTCGCCGTGATCGACTCACCCTCCGCCCGGGCCCGCCTGAAGCAGGCCCGGGAGGCGCTCCGCGCGGCCAAGCGGGCCGGCCGGGGCGTCGGCGTCGGGGACCTGGGCGGCAGCCGGCGCGGCACCGACCGGGCCGCCAAGGAGGCGTTCGACGCCGCGCGGCAGGCCGCCGGGAAGATCGCCGACCCGCAGCTGCGGTCCGCGCTGCTGCTCCAGGTCGACTCGGCCCAGCAGCAGTACGAGTCGGCTGCCCGGGCCGCGGATCGCGCGGTCGCCGCCGTGCAGCGCGGCGTGGCCGGCCTGAGCAGCGCCGTCGGCGCGCTGTCGGCCGCGCAGCGCCTCCAGGCCCAGCAGGCGTACGACCTGGCGGAGGCGACCGTCGACGCGTTGACACTGCGCGCCCCGATCGCCGGGGTGGTGCAGCCGGGCGGGACCCGGGCCGCCACCGCGACGGATCTCGGCAGCCTGCTCGGCGCGGCCGGGGGCAACGTGCCCGGGCTCGACCCGTCGGCGCTCGGCGCGACCGGCCAGGGTGGCCCGCCGCCGGGGGTGGACGACGCGGTGCCGCCGGGCGGCCGGGTCACCGCCGGCACACCCGTGCTGACCGTGGTGGACACCGGCCGGCTCGGCCTGCTCGCCGAGGTCGACGAGACCGACGTGCTGCTGGTCAGGACCGGCGTACCCGCCGCCGTCGAGCTGGACGCGGTGACCGGCGCCAGTTACGACGCGAAGGTCCGCTCGGTGGACGTGCTGCCCACCACCTCCGCCCGCGGCGGCGTCACCTACCGGGTCCGGCTCAGCCTCGGCGCGGGGCGGCTCGGCGAGGGGGAAGCCGCGCCGACGCCCCGGCCCGGCATGAACGCGGTGGTCCACCTCCGGGTCCGGGAGGCCGCCGACGCGGTGGCCGTACCGGCCTCGGCGGTCTTCTCCGCCGACGGCCGGGACGCGGTCTGGCTGCTGCGGGACGGCAAGGCCGACCAGGTGCCGGTCACCGTCGGCGTGCAGGGACAGGACCTGGTGCAGATCGTCGACGGCGTGCAGGCCGGGGACCGGATCGTGGTGCGCGGGGCCGACCAGGTGCACGACGGTCAGGAGCTCGGGTGAGCGCGGTGCCGCGGGTCGGCCGGTGACCGCCGTGCTCCCCTCCGGGGTGCCGGCGATCGAGGCGGTCGACGTGTCCCGGACGTACCAGCTGGACGGCGTGTCGGTGCCCGCCCTGCGGGGGGTCTCGCTGACCATCGACCCCGGCGAGTACGCGGCGGTGATCGGACCGTCCGGCTCCGGCAAGTCCACCCTGATGCACCTGCTCGGCGGGCTGGACCGGCCCACCGGTGGCCGGTTGGTGATCGGCGGCCGGGACGTGGCGACCCTCTCCGCGCCCGAGCTGGCGACGCTGCGCAACCAGACCATCGGCTTCGTCTTCCAGGCGTTCCACCTGCTGCCCCGGACCTCCGCGGTGGACAACGTGGCGCTGCCGCTGGTCTACCGGGGGGTCGGCGCGCGGCAGCGGCGGGAACGCGCGGCGGCGATGCTCGGCCGGGTCGGGCTCGGGCACCGGCTGGACCACCGGCCCAACCAGCTCTCCGGCGGCGAGCAACAGCGGGTCGCGATCGCCCGCGCCCTGGTCACCGACCCGGCGGTGCTGCTCGCCGACGAGCCCACCGGAAACCTGGACACGGCCACCGGTGAGGCGGTGCTGGAGCTGCTCGAACAGTTGAACGCGGAGTCGGGAGTGGCCCTGGTGATGGTGACCCACGACCAGGAGGTGGCGGCCCGGGCCCGCCGGCGGATCGCCGTCCGGGACGGTCTGATCAGGTCGGACACCGTTCATGATCGACCGCCGTCCGGCCCCGGCGGCCGGCCTGCGACACTGGACGACGCTCCCAGCGCGGAGCCCCGGTCCGCGTCCGGAAGCGGCCCGGGGCACCCGTCCGGTGGCTCCGGTGGCGCCACCGGAGCCACCGGACGCCTTCCGCGCGCGGTCTCCGGGCATACCGCTGGCGGCGGCGACCCCGCCGGACCGCACGTCTACGGTGCCGGACCGGGCGCGGACGCCGCGCGGCCGGGCGAGCCGACCGGGGGCGCCTCGTGAGGTTGGCCGAGGCCTGGCGGGTGGCGCTGGACGCGCTGCGGGCCAACCGGATGCGCAGCGCGCTGACCATGCTCGGGGTGATCATCGGTGTCGCCTCGGTGGTGATCCTGGTGTCCATCGGCACCGGCACCAAGCAGAAGGTCGAACAGCAGGTGGAAGGGCTCGGCTCGAACCTGCTCCTGGTGGTCCCCGGCAAGATCGACGTCGGTACCGCGCCGGTGGTCTCGCCGCTCGACCTCAGGGACGTGGACGCGGTCTCCCGGGTGGTCGGTGACCCGGGGCGGGTGGCGGTCACCGTCACCTCCGGGGCGACCGCCCGCGCCGGCAACCGGTCCGACTTCACCACCGTGCAGGGGGTGTTGGAGACAACTCCGAGGGTCTTCACCCGCTCGCTCGACCGGGGCCGTTACCTCACCGGGGCGGACGTGGACACCAGCCGTCGGGTCGCGGTGCTCGGCGCGTCCGTGGCACGGGCGCTCTTTCCCGACCGCGACCCGCTCGGCCAGCAGGTCGCCCTGGCCGGCGTCCGGTTCCGGGTGATCGGGGTGTTCGCCCCCCTCGGCCAGAGCCTGGGAGTGGACCGGGACGACGAGGTGCACATCCCGGTCACCGCCGCGCAGCGGCTCTGGGGCACCCAGCGGATCGACGGCATCGCGGTCAAGGCCCCCGACCGGGAGCGGATCGACCAGCTGGGCGACCGGATCGTCGCCGAGCTGTCCCGCCGGCACCCGGACACCGAGTTCAGCGCGGTCACCCAGGAGCAGATCCTCGGCGTGCTCGGCGACATCCTCGGCGTGCTCACCGGGGTGCTGGCCGCGATCGCCGGCATCTCGCTGCTGGTCGGTGGGGTCGGCGTCTCCAACATCATGCTGGTCTCGGTACGCGAGCGGACCCGCGAGATTGGCCTGCGCAAGGCGGTCGGTGCCCGGCCCCGGGACATCGGGGTGCAGTTCCTGCTGGAGGCGGTGCTGCTCACCTCGATCGGCGGGTTGACCGGGATCGCGCTGGGCGTGGGCGTATCGGTGCTGGTCGACGCCGTCTCGCCGATCCCCGCGGCGATCACCTGGTGGTCGCTGGCGCTCGCGTTCGGCGTCTCGGCGGCGGTGGGCATCGTCTTCGGCGTGGTCCCGGCCCAGCGGGCCGGCCGGCTGGACCCGGTGGTGGCGCTGCGTGCGGAGTGACACCCGGACGCCGCTGGGGCGAGTTGGCCGAGGGGCGCGCTCCCACGAACCGGACGGGCCGCCCGGCCGGGTAGAAAACGGCAGGTCAGCATGGGGTGATCGGGGGACATTCCATGATCATTAGAAGGAAGGGATCGCGCCGGTCACAGCCGCCCCGCTACCGTACTGGTAACACGCGCGTTGCCCGTCGTGGCCGGAATCAACCTGTCCCGGTGGCACGCGCCGGGCATGGGAATGGGTCGGTGAGCCATGGCCGGGTCGCAGTCTGACGCACGGCTGTCGGATGTCAGGTTCCTGACCGTTGCCGAGGTGGCGACGGTCATGCGGGTGTCCAAGATGACGGTCTACCGTCTCGTGCACAGCGGTGAGCTCACCGCGGTGCGGGTCGGCCGGTCGTTCCGGGTGCCCGAGCACGCCGTGCACGAATACCTCCGGGGCGCCTTCCAGGAGACCGCCTGACGCATCGGTGGCCAGGCCGTCGAGTGCGACGAAAGGGGCATCGACGGGGCCGCGTTGGTCCTGCTGACGCTCTCCGGCTACCCTGGACCCCGACCGTGACCGCACCCTGGTGTGCCCTGCCCACCACGCCGGTCCGGTCCGTTGTCCGCAAGCGGTCACCGGCGCCACCCGCGGTGGTGTCTCCTGGTCCGCCCCGCACGTTGCATCGAAAGGCTGTCGTATGGGCTCGGTGGTCAAGAAGCGCCGCAAGCGCATGGCTAAGAAGAAGCACCGCAAGCTGCTGCGCAAGACCCGCGTCCAGCGTCGCCGCCTCGGCAAGTGACCGGAGCCGGGCCCCCGCCCGGCATCCGGCACCACTTGCCAACTGTCGACCCTCGGAGGCACAGGTGATCAGGCCGTGGACGTCCCGGCTCGATCCCGCCTGCCGGGCAAGGCGCACGACGTGACCCCCGGTGGCACCCCAGGTGCTCCGGGGGTCGTCGTCGTGACCGGGGTCGGTCGCTACCTCGGCGCGCACGTCGCCGCCCGCCTCGCCGCCGACCCGCGCATCGAACGGGTCATCGGGGTCGACCCGGCCACCCCGAACCCCGAGTTCACCGAGCTGCTGGCCGGGGTCGAGCGGATTCGACTCGACCTCGACTCGCTCGGCGGCCTCCTGGTCGACCTTGACGTCGACGCGGTGGTGCACCTGGCCCTGGTCAGCGCCCCCGACCCGCAGCAGGGCGGTCGGGCGGCGATGAAGGAACAGAACGTCATCGGCACCATGCAGCTGCTCGCCGCCTGCCAGCGGGCGCCCCGGCTGCGCAAGCTCGTGGTCCGCTCCTCGACCGCCGCGTACGGGGTGTCGTTCCGCGACCCGGCCGTCTTCACCGAGGAGACCGAGCCGCGCGAGGTGCCGCGCGGCGGGTTCGGCCGCGACATCCTCGACATCGAGGGGTACGTCCGCGGGTTCCGCCGCCGGCGCCCCGACGTCACCGCGACCGTGCTGCGCTTCGCGCCGTTCATCGGCTCCACCGCGGACACCACGCTCACCCGTTACTTCTCCCAGCCGGTCGTGCCCACCGTGTTCGGTCGGGACCCGCGACTCCAGTTCGTCCACATCGACGACGCCCTGGCGGTGCTGCACCGGTCGATCGCCGAGGGTCACCCGGGGACGTACAACGTGGCCGGGCCGGGAGTGCTCTCGCTGTCCCAGGCGATCCGGCGGGCCGGCCGGGTGGCCGTGCCGGTGCTGGAACCGGGCCTCGCCGGGGTGGCCGCCGTCGCCCGCAGCCTGGGCTTCGGCCGGTACGGGTTGGACCAGGTCGACCTCTTCGTGCACGGTCGGGTGGTGGACACCACCAGACTCGAGCGGGAGTACGGCTTCACGCCCCGCTCGACCGCCGCCGCGTTCGACGACTTCATCCGCGCCCACCACGGCGGGGTGGTGGTGACCCGGGAGCAGCTCACCACCGCCGAGCAGCTCGTGCTCGAGGGCATCCGTCAGGTCCGGGCCGCCGTACGGGAGCAGTCGTGAGCGGGCCCGAGGAGCGCGGCGAGGCCCGCTACGACGTACCGCTGGCCGTGCCCGCGCCGGACGCGGAGCCGGCGCGGCGCAACGGGCACCGGCACACCGGCACGGCCGCCGCCGATCCGGTGCCGACCGGTGGGCCGGCAGCCAGCGACGAGCCGGACACCGCCGCCGACGAGCCCGCGCGCCGCCGGACGGACGAGGCGGGCGACGCCGCCGACAAGGCCGTGGCGAAGAAGGCCGTGGCGAAGAAGGCCGTGGCGAAGAAGCCGACTACCGGCACGGCGGGCGCGCCGGACGGCGCCGGCGCACCGACGGGCAAGCTGGCGACGGGCCGGCCGGCGCGGAGCGAGGCGGCCGCGCGCGGGTCGGCCGCGCGGGGCGCGGACGAGCAGCCGGGCGCCGGCGGTGAGGTGCCCCCCGGGCCGGCGGTGGCCGACCGGCCGGGGGAGCACTGGGACCGGAAGGTCGCCAAAGGGCTGGCCTTCCTCCGGCGGCGGCTCTCCGGCGAGTACGAGGTCGACGAGTTCGGCTTCGATCCGGACCTGACCGATGCCGTCTTCCATCCGCTGGTCCGGCTGCTCTACCGGGACTGGTTCCGGACCGAGGTCAGCGGGGTGGAGCACGTGCCGGAGGCCGGGGCCGGCCTGGTGGTCGGCAACCACTCCGGCACGGTGGCGCTGGACGCGCTGATCCTGGCCACCGCCCTGCACGACCGGCACCCGGCCCACCGCTACCTGCGGCTGCTCGGCGCCGACCTGGTGTTCCGGATGCCGGTGGTCTCCGAGATCGCCCGCAAGACCGGCGGCACGGTGGCCTGCAACCCGGACGCCGAACGGCTGCTCGGCAACGGCGAGCTGGTCGGGGTCTTCCCCGAGGGCTTCAAGGGCGTCGGCAAGCTCTACTCCGACCGGTACAAGCTGCAACGGTTCGGCCGGGGCGGCTTCGTCTCGGCGGCGCTGCGCACCGGCACACCGATCGTGCCGGTGGCGATCGTCGGCGGCGAGGAGATCTACCCGATGCTCGCCGACATCAAGCCGCTGGCCCGGCTGCTCAAGCTGCCGTACTTTCCGGTGACGCCGACCTTCCCCTGGCTGGGACCGCTGGGCATGGTGCCGCTGCCGAGCAAGTGGCTGATCGAGTTCTGCCCGCCGATTCCCACCGCGCACCTGCGCGACTCGGCGGACGATCCGCTGGTCGTGTTCAACCTCGCCGATCAGGTCCGGGAGACCATCCAGCAGACCCTGCACAAGCTGCTCGAACGCCGACCCGACCCCTTCGGCCCCTAACCCGCCCCGCCCCGCGTCCCGCCGCCGCCCCCGCGCCCACGCTAATTCACGGAAACAGTGGCCATTCCGGCGCGGATGGCCACTGTTTCCGTGAATTAGCGCCCTGAAGGGTGGGTGGGGTCAGTCGGGGCGGTGGTGGCGGCGGCGGTGCAGGGCCAGGCCGGCGGTCACCGCGCCGGCGAGCAGGCCGGCGGCGGCCGTCGACGGAACGGCGATCTTGACTGCCCGGCGTCCGGTACGGAAGTCGCGGACGTCCCAGCCACGCGCCCGGGCCTGGCGGAGCAGCGCCGGGTCCGGGTTGACCGCCACCGGGTGCCCCACTGTGGAGAGCATCGGCAGGTCGTTGGCGGAGTCGCTGTAGGCGGCGCAGCGGCTCAGGTCCAGCCCCTCGACGGCCGCCAACTGGGTGACCGCCTCGGCCTTGGCCGGACCGTGCATGAGGTCGCCGACCAGCCGCCCGGTGTACGCGCCGTCGACCACCTCGGCGATCGTGCCGATCGCGCCGGTCAGCCCGAGCCGGGTCGCGATCACCCGGCCGATCTCCACGGGGGCGGCGCTGACCAGCCAGACCCGCTGGCCGGCGGCCAGGTGCCGCTGCGCGAGCCGGCGGGTGCCGGCCCAGATCCGCGGCGCCATCAGCTCGTCGAAGATCTCCTCCGCGAGCCGCTCCACGTCGTCGACCCGCCAGCCCTGGATGAAGGCGAGCGCCGCCTCCTTGGCCTGGGACATGTCCCCGGCGTGCTCGGTGGCGAGCAGCCGGAACTTCGCCTGCTGCCAGGCGAACCGGGCCAGGTCGCCGGTGGTGAAGTACTTCCGGGCGGCCAGCCCGCGGGCGAACCAGTAGATCGACGCGCCCTGCATCATCGTGTTGTCCACGTCGAAGAAGGCCGCGGCGGTGGGGTCGGGCGCGGGGGTGACCGGGGGTGCCTCCGGGGTCTCCGACCAGCCGGCGGTGTGCCCGTGGACGTCGGTGCTGACCGTCACCTTCCGGGTTCGGGGCACGGCAACCTCCCTCCCCGCGACGACCGCGCTACGCCCTTCGTGTCGAGCCTATCCGGGGGTCCGTGACGGCCGGATGTCCGACGGGAGAAGTGTGGCGTGGATGGCTGCCGCGCGGCGCCAACCGGTCAGCGGTCGGCGGGGCAGGCGGCCGGGGCCGGGCCGAGGGCGTCGCTGGCGGCCGGGGCCGGCAACCCGCAGGCGATCGCCTCGCGGAGCCCGTCCGCCCGCTTGCCCACGGCGTCGAGCAGGGCCAGCGAGCGGCGGGTGCGGTCCTGCTCGGCGTGGTCCGCCCGGTCGAGCAGCCCGCTGACCGCCTGCCGCTGGCCGGTGACGAACGCGTCGATCGCGTCCAGGCCGGTCGGGTCGGAGCGCTGCGCCGCCACCGTGGTCAGCAGGCGTACGCCCTGCCGGGTGTCGGCGTCCATGTCGTCCAGGACGGCGCCGAAGCCGAGCCGGTCCCCGCGTACGGTGGCCGCCTCGTCGAGCCGGGTCCGGGCGAAGTCGAGGAAGAGCTGGCCCCGGCTGACGTTCGAACTGGCCAGCGCGAGCTGGGCGCGTTCCGTGGAGCGCTTCATCCCGTAGAGGGCGTCTCCGGGCAGCGCGTTCTCGCTGGCGGCGGAGATGCCGGAGAGGGCCACCGCCCCGGCGGCGATGCCGACCAGGATCGCGCCCCGGGCCCGCGCCCGCCGGCCGGTCACGGCCGGCAGCAGCGACCCGCGTACGCCGGTTGTGGTCGGGCCGGACTCGGTCTTCGCCGCGGTGCCGACGCCCTCCCGCTCCGCGGTGGCGACGAGCATCGCGCGCAGCCCGGTGCGGAACTTCGCGTCGGCCTCGACGGTCGGCCGGTCGGCGACGAGCCGTTGACTCACCGCGACGAGTGCGGCGAGTTCGTCGTCGCCCGGGGAGCGGAGGTGGTGGCGTCGGCCGCCGTTGGCCTCGTCGAGGAGTTGCGCGAAGCGCTCGGCACGCCGACGGGAGAAGAGGTTGCTGTCCACCGCAGGCACCCCCTCTCGCTGGTCACGGCCGGGTGTGGCCGTCGTCGTGGCCAGCGACCGGTGGCAGCGTGACGCCGACGGTCGCCCGGGATGCCGGACTGTGCCCGCCGGACCGGGTGGCCCGGGGACGCCGGACAACCACTGGTCGCACCCGGAGAAACGGTCCGCGCCGGGTGCCGGTTACGGGCCGACGGGCGGCGAAATCACGAAGCGTGATCGCCGTCACAGGCGGCCGGGGTGCGCGTACCCGCCCGGGTCGGGTCGCCGGGCGGGTAGGGGACTGCTGGGAGCTAGGGCTGGAAGCCGTCGGGCAGGAGCCGGGCCAGCGCCCGGACCGCCCGGTACTGCAACGCCTTGATCGCGCCCTCGTTCTTGCCCATGGCCCGGGCCGTCTCGGCCACCGAGAAGCCCTGCAGGAAGCGGAGCACGATGCACTCCTGCTGCTCCGGGTTGAGCTGCTTGACCGCGGTGAGCAGCGCGACGTTGGTGATGTGCTCGACCACCGCCGCCTCCGGGCTGCCCTCCGGCCCCCGGTCCTCCCGGTCGGCGTCGAGCACGTCGCCGGTGGTGACCTCGAGCCGGTAGCGCCCGGACTTGAAGTGGTCGGCGACCAGGTTGCGGGCGATGGTGACCAGCCAGGCGCCGAGGTCGCGCCCCTGCCAGGTGAAGCTGCCGATCCGCTTGAGCGCCCGGAGGAAGGTGTCCGAGGTGAGGTCCTCGGCGAGCTGTCGGTTGCCGACCCGGAAGTAGACGAACCGGAAGACCGTGTCCACGTACCGGTCGTAGATCAGGCCGAACGCCTCGGCCTCGCCGGCCTGCGCCCGCTCGACCAGGGCCCAGACCTCGATCGCCGGGTCGGACGGGTCTGGGCGGCTCGGGTAGCCGTTGGCCGCGACGGCCGGTACCGCCGGCAGCACGGCCGTGTCGGCGGCTGGTACCGCTGGCAGCACGGCCGTGTCGGCGGCCGGTACCGTCGGCAGCACCGCGGTCTCGGCGGCCGACGGCTCCGGGCTGGCCGGGGCCTCGCCCCGGCGGCCCTGTGCCGGCATGGTCGGCCGGGACGGCGAGCCGAGCCGGCTGCCGGCGGGTTTCGCGTTGCTTCCGGGCACCGCCGGACGGGCCGGCGCCTCGTTGTGGTGGGTGCGGTTGCGGCCCCGCCGGGTCCCCTCGCCCCTTACCGCCGCGAGACTCCACATGCCCTCGGCGGAGCCCCGCTCGAGCCGCTCGTTGACCGGGGTCCGCTGGGTCGGGCCGGTCACCCCGGCCGGCCGTTCGGCGTATCCGAAGGTGGTCACCGTGCCTCCCCGATCCGCACGGGGCACGGCCGCGTCGGACGCGGCGGCGTCGCGGCGGGGCCGGGCACGCCCCGGCCGGACAGGGCCGTTCCGGGACCTGCCGGCGGGCGGCAGGTCCGCTTGAGGTGCTGGTCCAATGCGCTCAGTGGCACGGGGGCCTCCTCGGGCTGAGGGGTGTCGACTCACGGCAAATGGGGTGAGCCGACCCGAGTGATGATAGGGCCAACGTCACCCGCGTGTGGCAAGTCCGTTACACAGGGCGGAAGTATTTCCCGCCCCGTCGCACAACTGGCGGACCCCTTGTCCGTCGTGTGCGGTTGACTTTCGCGTCGATTCCTGGTCCGGAGTGGAAAGTCCAGGTCGGAGCGATTTCCGTGTCGCCATCGGCGTGTCGCGACGACTGCGCCGCGAGGCGGCTTGCGGCTGCCCGTGAACGCCGCCCCACGGGCCGATCCGATCCAGGCGCTCCGGCCTGGGTGTGCCGGCACGCGCCCCGACCGGTCCCGTCCACGGGACCATTCGCCGGGCGGGGGCTCGCGGGCGGGCGTGGTGCGGGGCGCGGGGCGTGGCCGGGCGGACGCGGCTGTGCCAGACTCAGCCACCGTGCAGGACGCAGCAGACAGCTCCGCGCCGAACCTCGCCGCCCGGCTCCGCCGGGCCGCCGTCGCACACGGCGACCGCCCCGCGCTGCACTGGCGCGACCGGACCCTGACCTGGTCCGAACTGGACGCCTCGGTCACCGCCACCGCCCGTGCGCTGGCCGTCGCGGCGCCACCGTCGCCCGGGGACACGCGTCCGCCCCGGGTCGCGATCGCCTTCGGCAACACCCCGGACTTCGTGGTCACGTACCTCGCGGTGCTACGCGCCGGCCTGGTGGCGGTGCCGGTCAACCCGGGCTTCACCGCCCGCGAGCTGCGGCACGTGCTCAGCGACTCGGGAGCCGCCGTGCTGGTCTGTGCCGCCGAGGTCCGGGACCGGGTCGCCACCGACGAGCTGCCCGCGCTGACCGCCGTGTACACCGCGCCACCGGTCACCTACGGTGACGATCCGGTGGACCTGTCCACCCGCGGCGGGAACGACCTCGCCGTCCTGCTCTACACCTCCGGCACCGAGGGCCGACCCAAGGGCGCGATGCTGTCCCACCGCGCTCTGGCCGCCAACCACGAGCAGATCGGCCGGATCACCCCGCCGGTGGTCGGCCCGGACGACACCGTGCTGCTCGCGCTGCCGCTCTTCCACGCGTACGGGCTGAACTCCGGGCTGGGGGCCGTGGTGCACCACGGCGCGACCGGGGTCCTCGTCGACGAGCCCGGCCCGACCGGTGGACTGGCCGAGATCGCCCGGCACCGGGTCAGCGTGCTGGTCGGCGTACCGTCGATGTTCCTGGGCTGGGCCGACACGGAGGGTGACGTCGCGGCGGCGCTGGCCTCGGTCCGGGTCGCCGTGTGCGGCGCGGCACCGCTGCCGCCCGCGGTCGCGGCACGCTTCACCGAACTCACCGGACACCCGGTGCATGTCGGGTACGGGCTCACCGAGACCGCGCCGGTGCTCACCTCCACCCTGGTCGACGGGGAGCCCCGAGGGGGCTCGGTCGGCCGCCCGCTGCCCGGCGTCGAGCTGCGCCTGGTCGGGCCGGACGGTGCGGACCTGTGGCGGGACGGCGTGCCCGCGGCCGAGGAGGACGCCGACGAGCTGAACCTCTCCGACGACGCGTCGGGCACCGACCCCGGGCAGATCGTGGTACGCGGCGCCAACCTGTTCAGCGGCTACTGGCCGGACGGGCGGGGCGGGCCGGACCAGGACGGCTGGTGGGCCACCGGTGACGTGGCCTACGCCGACGGAGACGGGAACCTCTTCCTGGTCGACCGGCTCGGCGAGCTGATCCTGGTGAACGGCTTCAACGTCTACCCGCACGAGGTGGAGCTGGTGCTGGAGGCGCACCCCGGGGTGGCCGAGTCGGCCGTCCTCGGGGCACCGCACCCGCGGACCGGCGAGACTGTGTGGGCGTACGTGGTGCGGGTGGCCGGTTCCCCGGTGACGGCGGAGGATCTGCTCGGTCACTGCGCGCGTAACCTGGCCCGGTTCAAGTGCCCGACCGCCGTCGAGTTCGTCGACAGCCTGCCGTACTCGGCGATCGGCAAGGTACGCAAGACCGAACTCCGCCCGGCGGCACCTCCGGTGCCCGCCCCGGCGCCGCCGACCGAGATCCGCACGGAGGTATCCGATGTCCAGTGACGCCCGGCTCGCCCTGATCACCCGGCCCGGCTGCCACCTGTGCGAGGACGCCAAGGCGGCGCTCGACCGGGTGGTGGCGGTCACCGGCGACCGCTGGATCGAGAAGGACGTGACCGGCGACATCGAGCTGGAACGCGAGTACGGCGACCGGCTGCCGGTGGTGCTGCTCGACGGCAAGGAGCACGGCTACTGGCGGGTCGAGGAGGAGCGCCTGCTGCGGGACCTGACCACCCCGCAGCTCTGAGCCGCCCTACAGTGCAGCGATGACCACTGCACGGCGCAGCCACCTGGTGTGGGACTGGAACGGAACCCTCCTCGACGACCTCGACCTGGTGGTACGGGCCACCAACGTCGCCTTCGCCAGCGCCGGCGGCCCGGTGGTCAGCGCCGACGAGCACCGGGTGCGGTTCCGCCGGCCGATCGCCGACTACTACGCCGAGATGCTCGGCCGGGCGGTCGACGACGAGGCGTTCGGGGCGCTGGACCGGATCTTCCACGAGGCGTACCGGGCCGGGCTGACCAGCTGCGCGCTCGCGGCCGACGCCACCGCCGCGATCGCCGCCTGGCCGGGGAGCCAGTCGCTGCTGTCCATGTGGTTCCACGACGAGCTGGTCCCGACGGTGCACACCTACGGGCTGACCCCGCACTTCGCCCGGGTGGACGGGCTGCGGGCCGCGGTGGGCGGCGGGCCCAAGGCGGAGTGGCTGGAGAAGCACCTGGCCGAGCTGGGTCTCGACGGGCGCGAGGTGGTGCTGATCGGCGACTCGCTCGACGACGCCGACGCCGCCGGGTCCGTCGGGGCCACCTGCGTCCTCTACACCGGCGGGCTCTCCGACCCCGCCCGCCTGCGCGCCTCCGGCCACCCGGTCGCGGACACCCTGACCAAGGCCGTCACCCTCGCCCGCACCCTGCCCTGACCCGGTTCCGCCCGCCGGGCGGCGACCCCGGTCAGGCGCGCAGGTGGGTGAGGACGGCCAGGACACGGCGGTGGTGGGTGGTCGCGTCCGCGGGAAGGTCGAGCTTGGTGAAGATGTTGCGCACGTGCTTCTCGACCGCGCCGTCGCTGACCACGAGCGCCCTCGCGATGGCGGTGTTCGAGCGGCCCTCGGCCATCAGGGCGAGCACCTCCCGCTCCCGCGGGGTCAGGCTGCCCAGCGGATCGTCGCGCTGCCGCCGGACCAGCAGCTGACCGATCACCTCCGGGTCGAGCACCGTCCCACCCGCGGCCACCCGGTTCAGCGCGTCGAGGAACTCGTCGACGGCGGCCACCCGGTCCTTGAGCAGGTAGCCGATGCCGCCCCCGCCGGCCCCGCCGGTGGTGGCGAGCAGGTCGTCCGCGTACGACACCTCGACGTACTGGGAGAGCACCAGGACCGGCGTACGCGGCACCCGCCGGCGGGCCTCGACGGCGGCCCGCAGCCCTTCGTCGGTGTGCGAGGGCGGCATCCGCACGTCCACCACCGCCACGTCGGGCCGGTGCGCCACCACCGCCTCGATCAGGGCGTCCCCGTCGCCGACGGCCGCCAGCACCTCGTGTCCCGACTCGGTCAGCAGCCGGATCAGCCCCTCCCGGAGCAGTACGGCGTCGTCCGCGATCACCACCCGCATGGGTCCGGTGTCTACCACGTCCCCGTCCTCCGTGGCGGGCCACGGCGGGCCGGGACGGACCGGCCGGTCGGCCGGGTTCACCGCGGCAGCTCGGCCCGGACCGCGGTCGGGCCGCCGGCCGGGCTGGCCACCTCCAGCGTGCCGCCGACGGCCCGCACCCGGTCGGCGATGCCGCTCAGCCCGTGCCCCTTGGCCAGGTGGGCGCCGCCCACCCCGTCGTCCTGGACGTCGATCTCCAGCCGGCCCACCTTCCGGGCCACCTCGACCCGGCAGGCGGTGGCCGCGCTGTGCTTGGCCACGTTGGTCAGCGCCTCGGCCACCACGAAGTACGCGGTGCTCTCCAGCGCCGGGTCCAGCCGGCCGCCGGGCCGGCCCAGGCCGTCGTCGACCACCAGTTCGGTGGGGATCAGGGCGCGGGCGGCGAGCGCGGCCAGGGCGCTGGGCAGCCCCCGGTCGACCAGGATCGGCGGCGCGATCCCCCGGGAAAGGGCGCGCAGCTCGTCGAGCGTCTCCCGGGTCTGGGCGACCGCCTCGTCCAGGGTGCGCCGGGCGGCCTCCGGGTCGGCGGCGAGCTGCTGGCGGGCCCGGCCGAGGTCCATGGCGAGGCGGACCAGGCGCTGTTGCGGGCCGTCGTGGATGTCCCGCTCCAGCCGGCGCAGCGCGGACGCCTCGGCCGAGGCGGCGGCCCGTTTCTGGTCCTCCAGGGTGCTGATCCGGTTGCGCATCTCGGCCACCCCGGTCAGCAGGGAGCGGGCCAGCCCGGCCTGGGCCCGGGCACAGCCCCGGGCCAGCAGCGGCAGGGTGAGCAGGAAGAAGATTCCGATCGCCGTGTTCAGCGCGACGCGCGGGCCGGCCCCCTCGCCCATCCCGAGCAGCTCGCTGAGGTCCTGGTCGCCGGGCCCACGGGGGATCGCCCAGTCGTACGCGAAGTAGAGGGTGCCGGCGACACCGCCCACCCACCAGATCAGCACCAGGGCGAAGGTGGGGAGCGTCACCAGCAGCTTCACGAAGGCGTGCAGCAGGTCGAGCCAGGACTGCGGGTCCCGCATCGGCGTCGCGAGCCGGCGCCAGTAGCCCGCCCCCGGCTCGGGTGCCAGGTAGACCGGGCGGACCCGGGGTTGGCGGAGCACGGCCGGGAGCCGGAGCCGTTCGAGGTCGGCCAGCGCCCGGGCCGCGTAGAGGGTGCCGGCGAGCACGGGCAGCCCGAGCGTGGTGACCAGCAGCCCGGCGGTGAGTGAGATCCCCGCCACGGCCAGCACGAAGCCGACCAGCGCCAGCGGCAGGCCGACCAGCACGTACCCGGTGTCGCGGAGGAGTTGCCGGACGAGACCGGGGGCGGGCGTGGCGGAAGTGGGCCGGGTGGCCAGTGGTGCGGCGGTCATGTCCCGAGGCTATGGGCCGGCGCCCGCTCGGTCCCATCCCGTACGCCGGTCTCTCCGGGGTGGGGTTGTCCCCACCCCGGCGTGAGACGCGCCTCGCCCCGACGGTGACACACCGCAATCGAGCGCGCGCGATTGGTCAGAGAAGTCGGGATTGAGCAATAATCGACGAGCGGCGCCGGTGGAGCGCGGTCTATCGATCTTGTCTGGATGGAGGTGCAGGTGGAGGCGCGTCGCGGGCCAGCAAGATCGCGATTTGTGCACCCCTTCACAAGCGCCTACTCTGTAGTTCCGACGCGCCCTGCTAGCACAGCCGGCAACATCGGTCGCCAGCGGGAGTCCCGGAACGACCGGCCACCTTCGCTGGTCGAGGATCGCACCGCACGGAGTCTCATGAGTCAGCACCGTCACCCTGGCGCGCCTGGTCGCGCCGGTGCCGTACCGGCGCTCCCGGACCTGCCCGAGGCGACCGTGGCACGGCTCCCGGAATACCTCCGTGCCCTGCACGCGCTGGCCGACGCCGGCCACGACACGGTCTCCAGCGAGGGGCTGGCGAACGCCGCCGGGGTGAACTCGGCGAAGCTGCGCAAGGACCTCTCCCACCTCGGCTCGTACGGCACCCGCGGGGTCGGCTACGACGTCGGGCTGCTGATCGACCAGATCGAGTTCGTGCTCGGGCTCACCCAGCGGCGGGCCGTCGCGCTGGTCGGCGTGGGTAATCTCGGTCACGCCCTGGCCGGCTACGACGGCTTCGCCAGTCGCGGATTCCGGATCGCCGCGCTCCTCGACGCCGACCCGTCCCGGGTCGGCGAGGAGATCAACGGCCTGGTCGTCCGGCACATCGACGAGCTGCCCCGGGTCGCCGTGGAGGAGTCGATCTCGATCGGCGTCATCGCCACCCCGGCCCCCGCCGCCCAGGCGGTGGCCGACCAACTCGTCGCGGTCGGCGTGACGAGCATCCTCAACTTCGCTCCGTGCGTACTCTCGGTTCCGGAGGGGGTCGACGTGCGCAAGGTCGACCTCGCCATCGAGCTGCAGATCCTGTCCTTCCACGAGCACCGCAAGGCGTCGCTGACCGCGCTCCCCCCCACCGGGGGGTCCGCCCTCACCGCCCTGCCCGGCGGGCTCGCGGCCACCGACACCCAGGAGGCGATCGGCACGTGAAACTGCTCGTCGTCGGCGCGTCCTACCGCACCGCCCCGGTCGCGACGCTGGAGCAGCTGGCGGTCCCGCCCGCGGACCTCACCCGCACCCTGGACCGCCTGGTCGCCCAGCCGTTCGTCGCCGAGGCCGTGCTCGTCTCCACCTGTAACCGGGTGGAGGTGTACGCGGCCGTCTCCGGCTTCCACGGCGGCCTCGGGGACATCTGCGCCGTCCTGGCCGACCAGGCATCCTGCCCGCCCGCTGCGCTCGCCAACCACCTGTACGTGCACTACGACGCCGCAGCCGTGGACCACGTCTTCCGGGTCTCCGCCGGGCTGGACTCGATGGTGGTCGGTGAGGCGCAGATCCTCGGCCAGCTCCGGGACGCGTACCACTCGGCCGCCGGTGCCGACGCGGCCGGGCGGCTGCTGCACGAGCTGATGCAGCAGGCGCTGCGGGTGGGCAAGCGGGCGCACGCCGAGACCAACATCGACCGCGCCGGTCAGAGCGTGGTCACCGCCGCCCTCGACCTGGCCGCCGGGCTGCTCGGCGGCGACCTGACCGGCCGGCCGGCCATGGTGGTCGGTGCGGGCGCGATGGGCTCGCTGGGCGTGGCCACCCTCTCCCGGCTGGGCGCCGCGCCGCTCACGGTCACCAACCGCGGCGCCGACCGGGCCGTCCGGCTGGCCGAGTCGTACGGCGCCAACGCGGTGCCGATGGCCGAGCTGGTCGACGCCCTCTCCACCGTGGACATCGTGGTGGCCGCCACCGCCGCCACCGAACCGGTCCTCACCCTCGACGTGGTGACCCGGGCGCTGGCCCGGCGGGACGCCGACCGCGGCCCGCTGGTCCTGCTCGACCTGGCCGTCCCACGCGACGTCGAGGAGGGCGTGGCCGCACTGCCCGGCGTCGAGGTGATCGACATCGACCGGATGGCCGCGATCCTCGCCGACGGCCCGGCGGCGGCCGACGCCGCCGAGGTGACCCGGATCGTGACGGGCGAGGTCGAGACGTTCCTCAGCTGGCTGCGCGGCGCCGACGTGGCGCCCACCGTGGCCGCGCTGCGCGGGCGCGCCGACGACGTGGTCACCGCCGAGCTGCGCCGGCTCGCCCAGCGGCGCCCCGACTTCAGCGACGACCAGCGCGCCGAGGTGGCCCGCACCGTGCACCGGGTGGTGCAGCGCCTGCTGCACCAGCCGACCGTGCGGGTCCGCCAGCTCGCCGCCGAGCCGGGCGGCGACCAGTACGCCGCCCTGCTGCGCGAGCTGTTCGACCTGGAGGTCCCGCAGACCTCCCCGGTCGACACCGTTCCGGACGTGGTCGAGCCCGACGGCGTCACCGCCGCGGGCCGGCCGTCGTTCGAAGCCGCAGACGTCCCGCCCACCGGAGGTGCGCGATGACCGCCCCCCTGCGACTCGGCACCCGGGGCAGCGCCCTGGCGATGGCCCAGTCCGGCCAGATCGCCGAGGCCCTCACCGCGGCCACCGGCCGACCGGTCGAGCTGGTCGAGGTGGTGACCGCCGGCGACCGCTCGTCCGCCCCGGTGCACCGGCTCGGCGTCGGCGTCTTCGTCTCCGCGCTGCGGGACGCGCTGACCGCCGGCACCATCGACTTCGCCGTCCACTCCTACAAGGACCTGCCCACCGCGGCGGCCCCCGGGCTGCACATCGCGGCGGTGCCGCAGCGGCAGGACCCGCGCGACGCGCTGGTCGCCCGGGACGGCCGTACCCTCGCCGAGCTGCCGCCCGGCGCCCGGGTCGGCACCGGCGCGCTGCGCCGCATCGCCCAGCTGCACGCGCTCGGCATGCAGTTGGAGGTCACCCCGATCCGGGGCAACGTCGACACCCGCCTCGGCCGGGTGCTCGGCCCGGACGCCGACCTCGACGCCGTCGTGCTGGCCCGGGCCGGGCTCAACCGGCTCGGTCGGGCCGACGTGATCACCGAAACCCTCGACCCGATGCTGATGCTGCCCGCGCCCGCCCAGGGCGCGCTGGCGGTGGAGTGCCGGGTCGACGATCAGGACCTGGTCGAGCTGCTCGCGGTGCTCGACCACGCACCGTCCCGCGCCGCGGTCACCGCGGAGCGGGCACTGCTGGCCACCCTGGAGGCCGGGTGCAGCGCACCCGTCGCCGCCTACGGCGAACTCGCCGAGGGTGAGACCGGTGAGGAGATCTACCTGCGCGGGGCGGTGATCAGCCCGGACGGTACCCGTGACCTCCGGCTGTCCCGCACCGGAACGCCCGCCGACGCGGCGGAGATCGGCAAGGCACTCGCCGCCGAACTCCTCGAACTCGGCGCCGACTCGATCCTCGGCCAAGAAGGACACGCCGGCCCGGGGACCCAGCAATTTGGGAGCACAGAATGACCCGCACCCGTAAGCCCGTAGGCCGGATCGCGTTCGTCGGGGCCGGTCCCGGCGACCCGGGCCTGCTGACCCGCCGGGCGCTGGACGCCCTGGTCGACGCCGACCAGGTGGTGTACGACCGGGGAGTCCCCGAGTCGCTGCTCGAGCACGTCCGCGCCCAGGCCAAGTCCGACGCCGAGTTCAGCCCGGCCGAGGGCGTACCGGGGGACGTGGCGAAGGTGCTGATCTCCGCGGCCCGCTCCGGGCAGAACGCGGTGCACCTGGTCGCCGGGGACCCGTTCGGCCACGACTCGGTGGTCAAGGAGGTGCAGGCGGTGGCGCGCACCGCCGCGCACTTCGAGGTCGTACCGGGCATCGGCCAGGCCGAGGGCGTGGCCACCTACGCGGGCGTGCCGCTGCCGGGGGTGCGGACCGCCGCCGACGTCGAGGACGTCAGCACGATGGACTTCGACGCGCTGGCCGCCGCCGTCGCCCGGGGCTCGCTGGCCCTGGCCGTGGACGCCGGCGACCTGGCCGCCGTCCGGGACGGCCTGCTGGCCGCCGGGGTGGACGGCACCACCGGCGTCGGGGTGACCGGCGACGGCACCGGTGAGACGCAGTACACCACCACGTCGACCGTGGACTCCTTCGTCGCGGCGGCGCTCGGCTTCACCGGCCGGGTCGTGCTCACCGTCGGCGAGGGCGTCGGTCAGCGGGACAAGCTGAGCTGGTGGGAGAACCGCCCGCTGTACGGCTGGAAGGTGCTCGTCCCCCGGACCAAGGAGCAGGCCGGCGCGATGAGCGCGCGGCTGCGCGCGTACGGGGCGATCCCGTGCGAGGTGCCGACCATCGCGGTCGAGCCGCCGCGCACCCCGGCCCAGATGGAGCGGGCGGTCAAGGGCCTGGTCGACGGACGGTACGCCTGGGTGATCTTCACCTCGGTGAACGCGGTCCGCGCGGTCTGGGAGAAGTTCGCCGAGCACGGCCTGGACGCGCGGCACTTCGGCGGCGTCAAAATCGCCTGCATCGGCGAGGCGACCGCCGACGCGGTCCGCGCCTTCGGCATCCAGCCGGAGCTGGTCCCGTCGGGCGAGCAGTCCTCCGAGGGTCTGCTGGCCGAGTTCTCGCCGCACGACGAGGTGCTCGACCCGGTCGGCCGGGTGCTGCTGCCGCGCGCCGACATCGCCACCGAGACCCTCGCCGCCGGGCTCACCGAGCGTGGCTGGGAGGTCGACGACGTGACCGCGTACCGGACCGTCCGGGCGGCTCCGCCACCGGCCGAGATCCGCGACGCGATCAAGTCGGGCGGGTTCGACGCGGTGCTCTTCACCTCGTCCTCCACCGTCCGGAACCTGGTCGGCATCGCGGGGAAGCCGCACGCGCGTACCGTTGTTGCTGTCATCGGGCCAAAGACGGCGGAGACCGCGACGGAGTTCGGCCTGCGGGTCGACGTGCAGCCTCCGCACGCCTCGGTGCCCGACCTGGTGGAGGCGCTCGCCGCCTACGCCGTCGAGCTGCGCGAGAAGCTCGCCGCCATGCCGGCCAAGCAGCGCCGCGGTTCGAAGGTGCAGGGGCCGACCGCCCTGAGGTTCCGTTAGTCGTTAGGGAGGCTCCCATGCCGTACCCCGAGATCCGGCCCCGCCGGCTGCGCCGTAACGCGGCCGTGCGGCGGCTGGTCGCCGAGACGCGCGTCGATCCGGCCGAGCTGGTCGTGCCGATGTTCGTCAAGGAAGGGCTGACCGAGCCACGGGCCGTCGCATCGCTCCCGGGGGTGCTCCAGCACTCCCGGGACTCGCTGCGCAAGGCCGCCGTGGAGGCGGTCCAGGCCGGGGTGGGCGGCATCATGCTCTTCGGGGTGCCGGCGCAGCGGGACGAAACCGGCTCGGGTGGCCTCGACCCGAACGGGATCCTCAACGTCGCGATCCGGGACGTGATCTCCGAGGTGGGCGACGCCACCGTGGTGATGAGCGACCTCTGCCTGGACGAGTTCACCTCGCACGGGCACTGCGGCCTGCTCACCCCGGACGGCGGCGTGGACAACGACGCCACCCTGGAGGCGTACGCCCGGATGGCGGTCGCCCAGGCCGATGCCGGAATCCACGTGGTCGGGCCGTCCGGGATGATGGACGGCCAGGTGGGCGTCGTCCGCCGGGCCCTGGACGCCGCCGGCCACCAGGACGTCTCGGTGCTCGCGTACGCGGTGAAGTACGCCTCCGCCTTCTACGGCCCGTTCCGCGACGCCGTCGAGTCGGCCCTGGAGGGCGACCGGCGCACCTACCAGCAGGACCCGGCGAACCTGCGCGAGTCGCTGCGGGAGGTGGAGCTGGACGTCGCCGAGGGCGCCGACATGGTGATGGTCAAGCCGGCCCTGCCGTACCTCGACGTGGTGTCGGCGGTCCGGGCCGCGGTGGACGTCCCGGTCGCCGCCTACCAGGTCTCCGGCGAGTACGCGATGGTCGAGGCGGCAGCCGCGAACGGCTGGATCGACCGCGAGCGGGTGATGCTGGAGACGCTCACCTCGATCCGGCGGGCCGGTGCGCAGATCATCCTCACCTACTGGGCGGTCGAGGCCGCCCAGCTGCTGCGCCAGCGCTACTGAACCCCGGACGGTCGTCGCCGTCACCACCTCGGCGGCGTCGACGCGGCTGAGCGTCGGCCGGAACCTCGGCCCAGGCCACCCGGACCATCCAACCTGCCGTGCTCAGGTGGTAGCACGTCGGCGGGCTGGGTCGGGGCGAGGCGACTTCCCATGCCAGGTACCCGCCGCGCCGCCCGCCGATGTCCCGTCCTCGCCCAGGTTTCTGACGTCGCCGCCCTGGCCTGACCTGGCCGATCCTCCCTCGCCGATCCACCTCGGCCTGTCTGCCCTAGCGCCTTTGCTCTGCTGCAGCCCGCGCAACGGTAGAGCGCTCCCAGTGTTGCGCCCGCTCCAGCAGAGCAAAGGCGGCGAAGGAGCAGGCGTGGGGTGCGGGCTGTCGGGTGTCGGGCTGTGCCGCCGATGGTTCTTCCGCGCTGGCCAGTCGGGGGGAGCGGGATAAGTCGCGGGGCTGTCCACAGGTCTGTCCACAAGGGTTGTCGGGAGATGTGGTGCCGGGCAGGCTCCCGGGCATGGCCAGTGCACCCGATCCCGCACCGACCGGCCCGACCATCGGCCCGTTCCCGATCGCCGGGCTGGGCCGACATCTATGGCCTGGCCCGGCCGCCCGAGACCTTTCACCGCTGCCCCGTGGAGCGGGAGGAGCGGCGTCGGCGCAGCCAGTGGGAGGTGCGGGTGGCAAAGTACCGCGGCGTCCCCCTCGACCCGACCCGCGCCGGTGGGACTACTGAAACGGCCCGCCGCCCGGCTCGTGAGCCGGACGGCGGGCCGTCGTGCGAACGGGCGGTCAGTCGTCGTTCAGGATGGTCCCGACGGCGACCGGGTCGGCGAGCCGGAGCCCCGGCACACCCGCCACGTACAGCTTGAGCTGCTCGTCCGCCTCGACCTTCTTGTCACCGCGGACGGTAATCGGGAAAGTCAGCGACGTCTGGCCGGCGGCCAGCGTCTTGCAGCCGACGTACGGGTCGTAGTCCGACCCGGCCTGCGCCGTGGTGCCGTAGGTGGCGGCGCAGATCAGAGCCGGCTCGGAGAGCGGCCGGGAGACGGTCACCGTGAACGTCATGGTGGTGTCGCCCTTGTTGCCCTCGGCCACTGAGGTGTCGGCCACGCTCAGCGACGCGCGGGAGCGGAACCGGGCCACCTGCGGGTCGTGGTCGCTGGCCCCCCGGTCGCCCAGGCCCTCGGCGTCGGTGGGGTAGTCGGCGTTGATGTGCGCCGACCGGACCTGCACCAGGTCGCCGTGGAGCTTGCCGTTGACGAAGAGGTTGTCCAGCGTCTGCGCCTGCCCACCGTAGGTGTACGAGTAGGCCGCCGCCGGCACCTCCGCCGCCAGGTCGTCCCAGAGGTTGTGCATGCCGGCCTGGTACAGCGGGGCGAGCTGGTCGGACGGGGTCGGGTTCTCCGCCGTGGCGATCGGGTCGTCGGGCCGCGGGAACACGTTCAGGTCACCGCCGTAGATGACCCGGGCGTTCGGGTCGTCCGCCTCGACAGCCTGCACCAGCGCGGCCCCGTACGCGGCCTGCTCCCGCCGCTGCCCGACCCGGCTGTCCGGGCCCGACGAGTAGTGGTTGCTGACCGCCCAGAGCGTGTAGTGCTCGGTCGAGCCGGGGGCCGCGGCCACGGTGAACTTGGCCAGCTGCGCCGCCCGGGTGTAGACGTTCGAGCCGTCCACGCCGGTCGAGCGGTCCACGTCGGCCGGCAGCACCGCGTTGAACGCCTTGGGGTTCTGCACGTCCGCGTTGGACGGCAGGCCCGCCGAGCGGTACTGCACCGCCGGCGCGGTGCCCAGCAGCGGGTCGGTGGCGGTCGCCTCGGCCAGCGTCAGCCGGTCGGTGCGGTAGAGGAACGCCGAGGTGATGCCCCGGGCGTCCGCGCCGGTCCGGTCGTACGCCGCCGCGTACGCGGGGCCGCCGTTGGCCCTGATGGCCAGCGCCAACTCCTGGACGGTGTCCGGCGCGCCGTCTGCGTTGTCGGTGTCGCCGCAGACCAGCGCGCCGCCGACGACCGAGCAGATGTCCTGGTCCTCGGCCTCCTGCACCAGCACCAGGTCCGGGCTGTGCAGCGCCTCGACGATCTGCCGCGCCTCCACATTCAGCCGGTCCGTGTAGGCCGCCTCGTTGGCCGGCACGTAGTCGAACGGCGGGGTGACCCCGGTGCAGCCCGCGTTGCCGACGAAATCGCAGCCGTCGAACGGGTCGTCCCGGTAGTCGTACAGGTTCTCCAGGTTGTAGGTGGCGACCGCGACCTCGGCGTTCCGGTCGGCCGGCTGCGGCGGGTGGTTCTCGGACGGATCCACACCACCGGTCAGGGTGAGCTGCTCCGGCTGCACGCTGTACTTGCTGAACGCGTACGAGATGGCGCCGTAGGCGTCCTCGGTGAGCGTGTCGAAGGTGCGGGCCGGGGGCAGCAGCGCGGTGGAGTCACCCTCGGTGGCCTTCACCCCGCCGGCGCCGATCAGGATGCGCTGCGGGTTGCCGTTGTCGAACAGTTGGCCCGGGATGTCGTCCAGCGGGTGGGCATCCCGGAACGTCCGGCGGGCGTACGGGTCGGCCCGCTGCATCAGCGGGTCCTCGCGGTCCAGCACGTAGAACTCGGAGTCCGCGGTGGACGCGTAGATGTGCCGGGGTGCGGTCACGCCGCTGCCCGAGCGGACCCGCATCCGGGCACCCTCGTGCCGCTCCCAGAACAGGTCGGCGGCGGCCGCCTCGGCCGGCGGGATCGCGTCGTCCACCTGTACAGCGGTGTCCACGTCCAGCCCGGAGCCGAGCTTGCGCACCAGCGAGGTGCTGGAGAGCTGGGTCTGGTTGTAGTACTCGGAGACCCGGCCGCGCAGCACCACCTCTTCACCGACGGTCGGGGCGTAGCCGCCGATCAGCGTGGTGAACGAGCCCATGAAGACGAAGATGCCGTCCGAGGTGAGCGGGTCACCGTCCTCGGTGCCCTTGCGGCTCTGCAGGTAGAAGCCGTACTGGTCGCCGCCGGAGGAGGTGCGGGCCAGCGACTTCTGGGTGATCACACCCTGCACGTAGTACAGGGTGGAGCTGGTGCCGTTGCCGCTGGCCGGGGCGAGCGGCGACCGGTCGGTGGCGCCGTCGGCGTCCTCGGTGCGGCCCTGCACCTCGCCCACCGCCAGCACGGCGGTGGCCTGCACGCTGAAGGTGCAGGTCGCGGTGCCGCCGTCGGCGTCCGTCGAGGTCATGGTGACCGCGTACGAGCCGGCCGGCAGGCCGGTCGCGGTCACCGTCGCGGTGGCCGTGTCGCCGACCCCGGCGGCCGGGGTGAACGCGGTACGGCTGATCGAGCCGCTGGCCGGCGCCGGGCTGACCGCGGTGACCGCGAGGTCGGTGACCGTGTCGTCGGCGTCGGTGGCGGTGACCTGGCGGGTCGCGGTGTCGCCGGCCTCCACGGTCAGCGTGCCGCCGCAGGTCACGGTGGCCGGCAGGTCGACCGGGCCGCCGCCGGAGTCCACGCTGTGGCTGCCCAGCCCGTCGAAGGTGTCGGTGGCGAAGCCAGCCCACCGCACGGCCGGGTCGAACACGTCCGACGGGTCGGTGTCGCCGGAGGTCACCGAGGGCAGTCGACGCAGCGTGTTGTCGGCGGTGCTGGTGAGCCCGGAGCCCCACTCGGTGCCCGGGTCGAAGCCGACCTGACCGATGGAGTCGACCACGGTCGTGCCCTTGCGCAGCACGATCGCGTCGTCGCCGTTGTACAGCGAGCCGCCGTACGTCTGGTCGGCCTGCGCGAGGATCGCCGGCGCGGCCGAGGAGGAGGCGAAGACGAAGACGTCACCGGCGGCGACGGTGCCGGTCAGCGGGACGTTCGTCGACGTGGTGGCCCCGTTGAAGAAGAGCTGGAGCTGGTAGCCGCCGGCGGCCAGGTCGACCGGGACTCCGGTGCCGTTGTAGAGCTCGATGGCCTTGTTGTTGGACGAGCCCTCGACGTACTCCGAGATGAACAGGTCGGGGGACGCGGCGCTGGCCGCGGGTGGTGCGAGGCCGACGGCCGTCAGCGTAACGGCGGCGGTGGTCGCGAGCGCGGCGATGGAGCGGCGCGGGCGCATGAAGCCTCCACGTTGGGTGGACAGGAACTAACGCACGTTAAGGGTCGTTCCGGTCCGGCGTCCATCCCCTGGGCAGCCGTTTGGTGAACGTTCTTCAGCGATGGCTGTCGAGACGGTGCACCAGCTCGGCGACGTCCACGCCATATTCGCACCAGTCGCGGTCCGGGCGGTAGCCCAGTTCCGCGTTGACCTTCAGCATCGCCTCGTTGGCCTGCGCGTTCCAGGTCTGCACCTCGGCCAGCTGCGGCTCCGCCGAACGCAGCTCCAGCAGCATCCGCGCCTTGATGGCCCGGTCGATGCCGTAGCCGCGGTGGTCGCGCACGACGATGGTGTCGTACTGGTCGGCCCGGGTCGGGTGCTGCGCCGGCACCACCACCTCGGTCAGCCCGGCCACCTCGCCGGTCTGCTCGTGCAGGGCGAGCACGATGTAGGGCTTCATGCCCCGTCGGTGCAGCGTGTCGAGGCTGTCCCGGAGCCGCTGCGGGTCGTAGGAGCTGGGGCGCAGCTCACCGTCGTCGACGTCACGCACCTCGGCCTTGGCCCGCGCGTACGCCTCGATCAGGTCGTCCCGCAGGCCGTCGGGGCAGAACTCCAGGTGGTAGCCGGCGCCGACGCCACCGGCCATCTCGGTCAGCGCCGGCCAGTCGACCGCGCTCAGGTCGAGCACGCTGCGGGTCTCGACGTACTCCCGGGTGAAGCCGAGCGAATCGTAGAACGCCACGGCGGGGGTGTCGCCGACCACCTCGACGCCGATCGACTGGAAGCCCTCGTCCCAGACCCGGCGGCCGGCCACCCGGACCAGCTCGCGGCCGAGCCCGGTGCGCCGGACCGTGGGGTGGACCAGCACCTCCAGCACCCCGATCCCGCCCAGGAGCAGCACGTGCACGTGGCCCAGGATCGCGCCCGGCGTGCCGTCGGGGGCGGGATCGGCCTGGGCCACCCAGGAGATCCGCCGCTCACCCGGCATCACCTCGGAGAGGTACTCCCGCATGGAGCTCTCCCGCCACGGCGGATCCTGCGGCAGGTCGGCAGCTAGGACCGCGTTCAGCGTGTCCAGCAGCGACCCGATCTCGGCGGACGACGCGGTCCCAGGGTCCCACTCGCGCACCATCACCCGTCTAGCTTGCCGGGAACCGCCGTCCGGGGGAAGGGTCCAGTTCTCGAATGTATCCGACCGGTCACATCACGTGCGGCTCTGCCGCCCGTACTCGTTGGCCTTGTCGAACACGTCCTGGGCGTACCGGCGCACGTCGTTGTAGGACAGGACGGCACCCCACCAGTCGCCCGGAATGCTCAGGTTCCGGCCGCCCTGGCACAGGTAGTCGCCGGCGGCGAGGGCGGCGTCGTCGATGTCGTGCGGGTTGCGCACGCCGTCGTTGTCGCCGTCCGCGCCGACCGACTGCCAGGTACCCGGGATGAACTGCATCGGGCCGATCGCGTGGTCCCAGACGCTGTCGCGGTCGAGCTGGCCCTGGTCGCTGTCGGGCACCCGGGACGTGCCGCCCTGCCCGTTCAGCGGCGGACCGATGATCTCCGGCGCGGAGACGCCGTCCGGCCGGAGCGTGGCCCCGTTGGCCGAGCCGTGCCGGGACTCCACGTACCCGATGGCGGCCAGGGTGGTCCAGCTGAGCTGGCAGCTCCGGTGGGTCTGCTCGAGCACCCGCTCGGTATAGCCGTACGCCTGGAGGGCCACCACCGGGATGCCGGTGCGCTGGCTCACCTGCTGCGCCCACCCGGCCAGGGCGTCCGACGGGCGGCCGGTCCCCGGGACGTCGACGGGCCCGGTCGGCACCGCGGTCAGCGTCGCCGCCGGGTCGCCGGTGGCGCCGGGTGGCACCGGGGGCAGGGCGGTCGCGCCGGGCGCCGCGCCGCCCTCGGGCACGCCGTTCACCGGGGCCGAGGCGGTGGCGTCGACCGCCACCGGCTGCGGCTTGCGGATGGCCGCCGGCACCAGCAGCGCCCCCGCCGTCGCGGTGGCCGCGACCAGGACGAGCAGGAACAGGCCGGGCAGGGTGGTACGCCCGCTGGGGCGGCGGGACCAGGCGTGGGTGGCCCGGGCGGCGCCGACGACGACCCGCCGAGTCGCCGGCATCCGGACCGCGTGCGCGAACGGGGTGCGCCGCCGTCGACCGCCGGCCGGCTCGTCCTTCGCCGGCTTGGCCGTGGCGTCGGCTGTCGTGCCCGTGCCGGCCCTGGCGTCGGCTGTCGTGCCCGTGCCGGCCCTGGCGTCGGCCGGCTCGGCGTCGGGCGTGGGGGCGTTCGTCGCGCCCGGGTCGGCGGTGCGGCGGGGTTTCGGGACGGGCCGCGGGCCGGCCTCGCCGTCGGGCGGCGCGGCCGGTCGCAGGGGTCGAACCGTCATGCGCTCCTCGCCGTCCACCACCCGTCGAGTATCACCCATGCCCGCCCGGTCGTCAGGCCCGGTCGTACGCTGGAAGCATGCCCCGGTACGAGTTCCGCTGCCGCTCCTGCGGCGACACCTTCGAGGTCAACCGCCCGATGGCGGAGGCCGGTCAGCCGGCGTCCTGCCCGCAGGGACACGCCGACACGGTGAAGCTGCTGTCCACCGTCGCGGTCACCGGCCGGGGCGGACCCGGTCCGGTCGGTGGCGGTGCCGCGCCGGCCGGTGGCGGCTGCTGCGGCGGCGCCTGCGGCTGCTGATCCGACCGGCGGCCTCGTCTCGCCGGTCGATCCGTACCTTGCCGGCGGTGTGATCCTTTGGCACCTTGAGTCGGAATCTGCCCGACCGTTCTCACGATGCGTGACGGCCTGACCATAGGGCAACATGAACCCGACGTCAGGGGGCGGAGGTTCCACGCATGTCGCCACGGATCCACCTCCCGAGCGGATGGGTGACCTTCGTGTTCACCGACATCGAGGGCTCGACGCGACTGGCCCAGCTGCTCGGTCCGGGTTATCGCCCGGTGCTGCGGGAACACCGGCGGCTGCTGCGCGACACGTTGGCCGGCACCGACGGGGCGGAGCTGCTGACCGAGGGGGACTCGTTCTTCCTCGCGTTCGGCGACGCGGCCACCGCGTTGGCCGCCTGTCTGACCGCGCAGCGCGCGCTGGCCAGCCACGACTGGCCCACTCCCGAGGCCGCGCCCCGGGTGCGGATGGGCCTGCACACCGGGTACGCCGAGCCCCGCGACGGTGAGTACGCCAGCCCCGAGGTGCATCGCGCCGCCCGGGTCGCCGCCGCCGCCCACGGTGGGCAGGTGCTCTGCTCGGCCGCCACCGCCCGGCACGCCGACCCGCTGCCGGCCGGGGCGTCCCTGTTGGACCTCGGGCTGCACCGGCTGCGCGGCTTCGACGACCGGGAGCGCCTGTTCCAGCTGGTGGCGTCCGGTCTGGAGCGGAGTTTCCCGCGCCCGCGTACCGCCGACGCGGTGGCGCACAACCTGCCCACCCAGGTCACCTCGTTCGTCGGCCGGGAGGCGGAACGCGCCGAGCTGCGGCGGCTGGTCGACACGTACCGCCTGGTGACCGTGCTGGGCGCGGGCGGGGCCGGCAAGACGCGGCTGGCGGTGGAGCTGGCCTCGGGGGTCGTCGAGGCGTACCCGGACGGGGTGTGGTTCGTCGACGTCGCCGCGGTGACCGACCCGGGCCTGGTGGCGTTCGAGATCGCCGCCGTGCTCGGGCTCCGGTCGGAGCCCGGCCGCCCGATGGTGGACACCCTGGTCGAGTACGCGGCCGCCCGCCGAATGCTGATCGTGCTGGACACCTGCGACGCCCAGCCGGCGTCCTCGGCCGAGGCGATCTCCCGGCTGCTGGCCGGTGGCCGGGGCGTGCGGGTGCTCGCCACCAGCCGGGAGTCGTTCGGGCTGCCCGGCGAGGTGGTCTGGCGGATTCCCCCGCTCTCGGTGCACCCCGGTCCGGACGGCGGGGAGAGCGACGCGGTGGCCCTGCTGCTGGACCGGACGGCGGCGGCCCGGGGTGGCCGGCCGCCGGCCCCCGCCGAGCAGGCCGATCTGCGTCGGGTGGTCCGCCGGCTGGACGGGCTGCCGCTCGCCATCGAACTGGCCGCGGCCCGGCTGCGGGTGCTCTCGGCCGGCCAGCTCGCCGAGCGCCTCGACGACATGCTGGGCACGCTGGATGCCGGCCGGGAGGAGCCCGAGCCGCCCTCGGCGGAGGCCGGCTGGTGCGGCAACCAGCAGGACACGGTCGACCTGGTGGCCGCCGCGACCGGGGCCGCTCCGCCGCCTCCGGCCACCCGGGCCGTGCAGCGCTCGGCCAGCGAACGTCACCTGACCATGCAGGCCGCGGTGACCTGGTCGTACCGGACGTTGGGGGTGCGCCCGGCCCGGCTGCTGCGCTGGCTGGCGGTCTTCGCCGGCCCGGTGGACCTGTCGACCGTGCAGTGGCTGCTCGACGACGATCCGCTCGATCCGCTCTCCGTGCTGGTGGACAAGTCGATGGTGCTGGCCGAGCCGCACGCCACCGGCAGCACCTACCGGATGCTCGACCCGATCCGGGCGTACGCGGCCCGCCGGCTGGTCGAGGCCGGCGAGGAGCAGACCGCCCGGGACCGGCACGTCGCCTGGTCCCGGCACGCCCTGGAGCGCGCCCACCTGGGCCCGGACGGCCGTCCGGTCACGCTCTCCCTGTACGCGCTGGATCCGCTCGCCGGGGAGTTGCGGGCCGCGTTGCGCTGGTGCGCCACGGGCGGCAGCGCCCGGTCGGGGCTCCGGCTGGCCGGCGGGCTGGACCAGTGGTGGCGGGAGCGGGGGCTGGCCCGGGAGGGGCGGCTCTGGTTGTTCCGGCTCTACGGCCGGATCGCCGAGACCGGCGAGTCGATCCCGGAGGCGGAGCTGGCGGCGGCGTACCACATGCACTCGCTGCACGCCGGTGCGGACGGCGAGTTCGGCGAGGAGCTGCGCTACTCGCAGCGGGCCGAGGCGGCCGCCCGGCAGGCCGGTGACCTGGGGCTGCTGGCCCGGGTGCTGGCGGGCCGGGCCGCCCCGCTGGTCGACATGGGACAGTTCGCCGAGGCGGAGCGGGTCTGTCGCGAGGTCATCGACTGGGCGTACGGGCAGGACGTGGTAGCCGACGCGCTGCTGGCGATCTACAACCTCGCCGAGCTGCTCTGGCGCCGGGGCGCGCTGGACGAGGCGGCCGAGCTGCTGGGGGCGGCCCGGCCGGTGGAGGCGGCCCGCCCGGTCGAGCGGGGCCGGCGGTCGGTGGACATGCTGCTCGGCATGGTGGCGCTGGCCCGGGGGGACCTGGTCGCCGCGCACGAGCACCTGCTGGTGGCGCTCCGCTCCCGGATGGGTCACGGCTATCTGGGGCGGGCCTGCGACACGTTGAACGCGATCGCAGTGCGCTGCGCGCTGGGCGGCGATCCGCTCACCGCGGCCCGGCTCTTCGGCGCGGCCCAGGCCACCCGGGCCAATCTGCGCGCCACCCCGGGCCTCTACGGGAGGTACTGGTCGGAGCAGCAGGTGGAGGTGCGTCGGGTGCTCGGCGACGGGGCGTTCGACGCCGCGTACGCGTCCGGCGGCGAGCTGGCCCTGGAGGAGGCGGCGGCGCTGGCCCTCGAGGTGGAGCATCCGGACCTGGCCGCCGACTCGCCCCGCTTCACCGCCCCGACCCCCCGCCGCCCCGCCTCGCCCCGCTCCACGACGGGTTGACCGGGAGGTTCGCATCGGTATGCCGGCGCGAACCTCCCGGCCGACGGGGGCGGCTGAGGGGGGAAGGGTCAGTGGCGCGCGGCGCGGCGCTCGGCGTCGGCCTTGATCCGGGCCGCGCGGTCGATGTCGGCCTGCTGCACCGCGGCGACCGAGCCGAAGATGCTGACCGCCTCGTAGTACGTCCAGGCCAGGCTGTAGCAGGCGGGCCGGACGACGATGTTGTACGTGGCGCAGACCCGCTTCAGGTCGGCGTAGAACGCGCTGTCCAGCCGTGACTTGTTGGCGGAGAACTGGCCCATCGCCTTGTAGTTGCGGTAGCCGAAGTCGTGCCGGTAGCAGGAGAGGCTGAAGTTGAAGCCGAGCGGGTTGTCCGGGCTGGATGAGCAGTAGTCGGTCGACCAGTCGAAGTTGTAGTCGGCCCAGGCGGCCTTGTTGAGCCGGCCGGCGTTCCAGGCGTTGTAGCTCGTCGCGCTGGTCTGGGTCCAGCTGTACAGGACGGAGAGCTTCTGCTCGGTGCTTACTGCGGCGGCGGCGGGGGTGGCCACGCCCACGGCGGTGAGCAGTGCGATCGTGCCGGCGGCGAGCAGGGTGACGAGGCGTCGGGTCACGGGTACCTCCCCGGGGTGTGGGTCAGGATGTCGACCAGTTTCGATCGATTACCGAACCTCGGGCGATGCCCGCACTGAACAGTTGGTGACATGCGTTGAAACAGACGAATGCCCCGGACGCCGGGCGTCCGGGGCATTCGGTCGACCTCAGTTCACGAAGCGCGGCGGGCTGACCGGGCCCTCGTTCCAGGACCGGTCCACCGCGCTCACGTAGTAGGTGTAGCGCGCGTCGGCCGCCGCCGTGGTGTCCACCCAGGACTGCCTGTCGCCGTCCGTGCCGCGGACGGTGGCGACCAGGTGGGACGCGTCGGCGAAGTCGCACCGGTCGGCGAGACCGGTGCCGTCGAAGCGGTAGATGGCGTACGAGGTGGCGGTGCCGAGCGGGCCGTCGCCGTTCGCCGGCTGCCGCCAGCTCAGGCGTACGCCGTCGGCCTGCCGCTCGGCGGCGGTGACCACCGGAGCGAGCAGCGGTCGCGACGGGAGCTGGGACATCGCCGGCACCAGGGCCGGGCGGGAGTAGTGCTCGGCCGCGTAGATGTCGGTGGCCCCGAGCCGGTTCGCCTTCACCTGCACCGCCGAGAAGTGCACGTTGCCGAGCACCTCCGGGTACGACCGGTTGAGCGTCAGGTGGTTCGACAGCTCGTACGGGTTCATCCAGTACGACCCGTACGCCGGCTCACCGCTCTTGTAGTCGGCCTGGCCGATGTAGAGCTGGACGCGGGTGCCGCGCACCTGCTCCGCCCACCAGGGCACCAGCCGGGCGTAGTCGGCGGCTGGGTACTGACCGATGTACCAGTAGAGCTGCGGTACCACGTAGTCGATCCACTCCTCCTTGACCCACTTGCGGGTGTCGGCGGAGATGATGTCGTACGACTGGCTGCCGGTGGTGTCCGAGCCGTTCGGGTCCGCGCTCTTGTTGCGCCAGATGCCGAACGGGCTGACCCCGAACTTCACCCACGGCTTGGCCGCCTTGATCTTCGCGCCCATCTCCTGGATCAGCAGGTTGATGTTGTCCCGCCGCCAGTCGGCCCGGTCGGTGAAGCCCCGGTTGTACTGGGCGAAGGTGGCGTCGTCCGGCACCTGGTAGCTGCCGCTCGGGTAGGGGTAGAAGTAGTCGTCGAAGTGCACGCCGTCGATGTCGTACCGGTTGACCGCGTCCATCATCGCGGTCTGGACGAACTCGCGGACCTCGGGGATGCCCGGGTTGTAGTAGAGCCGGCTGCCGGCGGCCCCGGCCGGCGGGTACGCGAACACCCAGTCCGGGTGCTGCCGGGCGGGGGCGTCCGGGGCCAGCTTCGACAGGTCCGCGCCGGCGCCGCTCGGGGCCGGCATGGAGACCCGGTACGGGTTGAACCAGGCGTGGAACTCCAGGTTTCGCTTGTGCGACTCCTCGACGAGGAAGGCCAGCGGGTCCCAGCCGGGGTTCTGGCCGCGCACCCCGGTCAGGTACTCCGACCAGGGTTCGTACTGCGACGGCCAGAACGCGTCGGCGGTCGGGCGGACCTGCACCACCACGGCGTTGTGGTGCAGCTGCTGCGCCAGGTCGAGCCAGCCCAGGTACTCCGCCTTCTGCTTGGCGACCTGGTCCGGAGCGGTCTGGGAGGCCTTGCTGGGCCAGTCGATGTTCACCACCGAGGCGATCCACATGGCCCGGAACTGTCGCTTGGGCGTGGCGGGGTCGGTGACGCAGGTGTTCGTGGTGGTATCGGACGTGGTGTCGGTTTCGGCGGCGGCCGCGGGGGTGCCGGCGACGAGCGCGCCGAACAGCGTCACGGCCAGCCCGGCGGCTGCGAGCCGAGTTGCCTTCATGCGGTCGGTCCCTTCGTTGGGGCTCCCGGGAACTGTCGGGTGACGACCGACGCCGGACGCATCCGGAAAGATTCGCCGCAGAACATCAGTCGCGGGTAGAAAACTTTCACTATTCCGCGGGCGGCGCAAGACCTCGGGGCGGATCGATCCGCGGGTCGGGCCGAACGTGTGAGGGTGACCCGGGCCACACGCCCGACCGTGAACTTTCCGATACCGGAAGTGGTGGGTCGGTTCCTCGCCTGGATGCTGGTCGGCGGCCTCATCTACTTCGGATACGGCTACCGGCGCAACCGCCTGGCCCGGCGGGAGCGGGCCGGTGCGGCCAGGGAATCCCGCGAGCCCGCCGCCGCGGGCTGACCCCCCACGCGGCGCTTCCTTTCACCGACCCGAGGTGGGGGCGGCGGGAAGCGCCGCGACGGTACAGTGCCGGCAGCTCACCGACAGGGGGAGGACCGCCGGTGCGACCGAGGCTGAAGGACGTCGCGGAACGGGCCGGTGTGTCGGTGAAGACCGTGTCCAACGTGGTCAACGGCTACCAGCATGTCCGCCCGGACACCCGGGCCCGGGTCGAGCAGGCCATCGCCGCGCTGCGCTACCGGCCCAACCTCTCCGCCCGCAACCTGCGCAAGGGACGGACCGGGGTGATCGCCCTGGCCGTGCCGGAGCTGGACCTGCCGTACTTCGCCGAGCTGGCCCGGCACGTGGTCACCGCCGCCGCCGGGCATGGCTGGACGGTGCTGATCGACCAGACCGGCGGCGGGCACGAGCAGGAGTGCAAGGCCGCCAGCGGGGTGGTCGACCACATGATCGACGGGCTGATCCTCAGCCCGCGCGCGCTCGGCGGCGACGACCTCGCCGGCCTCGCCGGGCTGCCCATCGTGCTGCTCGGCGAGCGGGTCGAGCACGGCGCCGCCGACCACGTGGCGGTGGACAACGTTGCCGCCGCCCGGCAGATCACCGCCCACCTGGTCGGGCTCGGCCGCCGCAGGATCGCCGCGCTCGGCGCGCAGCACACCCCCGAGGACGCCGGCGCCCGGCTCCGGCTGGCCGGCTACACCGCCGCGCTGGCCGAGGCCGGCATCGGCTACGACGAGCGGCTGGTGGCGTCCGCGCCGGCCTGGCGCCGCGCGGACGGCGCGGCCGCCATGCGGCGCCTGCTCTCCTCCGGCGTACGCCCCGACGCCGTCTTCTGCTTCAACGACACCCTTGCCCTCGGCGCCCTGCGCGCGCTGCACGAGGCCGGGCTGCGCGTGCCCGGGGACGTGGCGGTGGCCGGGTTCGACGACATCGAGGACGGCCGCTTCTCCGTCCCCACGCTCAGCACCGTCTCGCCGGACAAGGAGGGCATCGCCCGCCTCGCCGTCGACCTGCTCGCCAGCCGCCTCGCGGGAGACGCGGACGGCCCGCCGAGGGAAATCGTCGCCCCCCACCGGATCGCCCTGCGCGAGAGCGCCCCCGCCCTCCGGTAGCTCAGTCGAAGAAGCGGGCCAGGTGGCCCCGGGACGGTCCGGGGGCGTCGGGCGGGAGCGGCGTGAGGTCGGCGAAGACGGAAGCGCCGTCGCAGCTGGCGTGCAGCGGGTACCAGCGCGGGGTGCCCGGCGGGCGCTGACCGCAGATGCCCTTGAAGGTCTGCACGTCCAGCAGCCGTACGTGGGTCGGGTCGGCCACCGCGTTCACGTGCCGCCACCAGGGGCTCATCACGTGCAGGACGCCGCCCGGCCGCAGCACCCGGTGGCACTCGTCGAGCAGCGGCAGGAAGTCGATCAGGTGCTCCAGGATGTGCACCGCGAAGAAGACGTCCACCGAGTCGTCGGCGAGCGGCAGCGATCCGGACAGGTCGGCGACCGCGTCCACCCCGGCCGCCGGGTAGATGTCCAGGCCCAGGTTGCCCGGCCACTGCTTGGTGGCCCCGCAGCCCAGGTCCACCACCACCGGGTCACGGCCCGCGACGCCCACCCGGCACCACACGCCGAGCACCCCGGCGAGGCGGCCCACCAGGTCCCGGAGCAGCCGCAGGTCGGCCAGGTCGGCGACCTCGCCGGTCAGGTGCGCCACGCCCCGGTCGAAGCGCACCTCGACGGCGAGCCCGCGCAGCCGGTCGTCGTGCGCGGCCAGGTCGGCCCACGCCTCGGCGAGGTACCCGTCGGCCGTGGTCAGCCGCTCGGCCGAGGGTGCGGATTGCCCCATCGCCACCATGCGCCACCTCCGGGCGCGCGATACCCGCATCCGCGCCCGGTATGCCTGGATCCACCGCCTCATCGTGGCGCGGGCTATCCCCGCCCCGCCCCAGCCGACCGGCGCGGCGCGGTCGGACCGTCGCCGCGCAGCGCCGGGGCGGGGTGGCGGTCAGCCGGCGATCGTGCGGCGTGTCGGCCGGCCGGCACCCCGCATCCGCTGGCGCGGCTGCGGGGCGGCCGCCTTGGGCCGCTTGAGGTGGTAGCGGTGCAGCTCGTTGTTGCCGGACAGGGACGGGTCCTCGCTCATCGCGACCAGTTCCCAGCCCTGGTCACCGGCCCGGTTCAGGTGGGCCACCGCGGTGTCGCCGTACGGGGTGACGTCGACCATCGAGCCGTCCGGGCCGTACCAGATGAAGACGACCTCCCACCCGAGGTCCGTGGCGGCGGCCTGGCGGCGGCGGACCAGCAGCGCGTACTCCCACTTGAGCATGAGGTCATTCTCACCCGGCACGACCGGACCGGCACGGATCAATCCTCGGCGATCCGTCCGGCCGCCACCCGGATCCGCCGGTTGACGCTCACCGCGTCCAGCATCCGCCGGTCGTGGGTCACCAGCAGCAGGGTCCCCGGGTACGTGGCCAGGGCCGACTCCAGCTGTTCGATCGCCGGCAGGTCCAGGTGGTTGGTCGGCTCGTCCAGCACCAGCAGGTTCACCCCGCGCCCTTGGAGCAGCGCCAGCGCGGCGCGGGTCCGCTCGCCGGGGGAGAGGGTGGCGGCCGGCCGCAGCACGTGGTCCGCGCGCAGCCCGAACTTGGCCAGCAGCGTCCGCACGTCGGCCGGGGTCAGCTCGGGCACGGCGGCGCCGAAGGCGTCCACCAGCGGCTGATCGCCGAGGAAGAGCCCGCGTGCCTGGTCGACCTCGCCCACCACCACGCCGGGGCCGAGCGCCGCGTACCCCTCGTCCAGCGGCAGCCGGCCCAGCAGCGCGGCGAGCAGGGTGCTCTTGCCGGAGCCGTTCGCCCCGGTGATCGCCACCCGGTCGGCCCAGTCGACCTGGAGGTCCACCGGGCCGAGGGTGAAGCCGCCCCGGCGTACGACGGCACCGCGGAGCGAGGCCACGACGGCGCCGGCGCGGGGCGCGGCGGCGATCTCCATCCGCAGCTCCCACTCCTTGCGGGGCTCCTCGACCACCTCCAGCCGCTCGATCAGCCGCGCGGTCTGCTTGGCCTTCGCCGCCTGCTTCTCGGTGGACTCGGCGCGGAACTTGCGGCCGATCTTGTCGTTGTCGGTGGCCTTGCGCCGGGCGTTCTTCACGCCCTTCTCCATCCAGGCCCGCTGCATCCGGGCCCGCGCCTCCAGCTCGCCCCGGGTGTCGGCGTAATCCTCGTACTCCTCGCGGGCGTGCCGGCGGGCCACCTCCCGCTCCTCCAGGTACGCGGCGTAGCCGCCGCCGTAGTGCCGGACCTGCCGCTGGTGCAGGTCCAGCTCCAGCACCCGGGTCACCGTCCGGGTCAGGAACTCCCGGTCGTGGCTGACCAGTACCGTCCCCGCCCGCAGCCCGGTGACGAACCGTTCCAGCCGGTCCAGCCCGGCCAGGTCCAGGTCGTTGGTGGGCTCGTCGAGCAGGAAGACGTCGTAGCGGCTGAGCAGCAGGGACGCCAGCCCGGCCCGGGCCGCCTGGCCACCGGAGAGGGCGGTCGTCGGGTGGTCCAGGTCGACGGTGAGCCCCAGCTCCGCGGCGATCTGCTCGGCACGCTCGTCCAGGTCCGCGCCGCCCAGGTCGAGCCAGCGCTCCAGCGCCCCGGCGTACGCGTCGTCGGCGCCCTCGGCCCCGGCGGTGAGCGCCTCGGTGGCGGCGTCAAGCGCGACCTGCGCCGCGGCCACCCCGGTCCGCCGGGCCAGGAAGTCGCGGACCGTCTCACCCGGCCGCCGCTCCGGTTCCTGCGGAAGGTAGCCGACCGTGGCGGTGGGCGGGCTCAACGACACCGAGCCCTGCTCCCGGGGCTGAAGCCCGGCGAGGGTCCGCAGCAGCATGGACTTGCCGGCGCCGTTCACCCCGACGAGCCCGATCACGTCGCCGGGGGCGACGACCAGGTCCAGGTCGGCGAAGAGCAGGCGGTCACCGTGGCCGGCGGTGAGGTCCTTGGCGATCAACGTGGCGCTCATGAGGAGACCGAGCCTACCCAGGCGACGATCCGGGGCCGATCGGATCGACCGGGCCTCGCGGCGCGACGGAGGTGAGGGAGACTCACTCCCGTGGTGACCACTCTGGCGATCGACTGCGGCGGCGGCGGGATCAAGGCATCCGTGCTGGATGCCGCGGGGACGATGCGGGCCAAGCCGCTCCGCGTCCCCACGCCGTACCCGCTGCCACCCGCGCTCTTCGTCAAGACGCTGCTCGGACTGGGCGGCCGCCTGCCGGCTGCGGACCGGCTCACCGTGGGCATGCCCGGCATGATCCGGCACGGCGTGGTGGTGGCCACCCCGCACTACGTCACCCGCTCCGGCCCGCGCAGCAAGGTCGACCCGTCGCTGGCCGCCGAGTGGTCCGGGTACGACGCGCGCACCGCCCTCGCGGAGGCGTTCGGGATCCCGGCGCTGGTGCTCAACGACGCCGAGGTGCACGGCGCGGGGGTGGTCGCCGGGACCGGCTGCGAGCTGGTGCTGACCCTCGGCACCGGCCTGGGCAGCGCGCTCTTCGACGGCGGGATGCTCGCCCCGCACCTGGAGCTGTCGCACGCGCCGGTGCGCTGGAACACCACCTACGACACGTACGTCGGCGAGCCGGAACGCCGGCGCCTGGGGGACGCCTTCTGGTCGCGGCGGATCCGGCAGGTGGTGGACGGCCTGCGCCCGGTCTTCCGCTGGGACCGGCTCTATCTCGGCGGCGGCAACTCCCGTCTGATCCGGCCGGAGCAACTCACCCGGATGGGCGACGACGTCGTGGTCGTCCCGAACACGGCCGGAATCGTGGGCGGTGTCCGGGCCTGGGACCTCGTGGGCGACCAGTACGATCCGACCCCCTGAGCGCGATTTCCGCCCGCCGGAACACTCGCGGTACGGCTGGTGTTGTGTCAGCGTCGGACATGAGGGCGGCGCGACACGAGGAGGTGGGTCGAGTGGATCTTCTGGCGGAATACCGGCGGGCGACCATGTTCTTCGAAGCGGGTGACCCGACCGGAGCGGCCCGGCTGCTCGAGCCGATCGTCGAGGCCGAACCCGGCAACTCCTCGGTACGGCAGTTGCTGGCTCGCGCGTACTTCCAGTCGGCCCAGCTCGGCCGGGCCGAGGAGCAGTTGCGTGAGCTGGTCGACCGGGACCCGAGTGACCACTACGCGCACCACGTGCTGGGCCGCACCCTGGAGCGGATGAACCGGCCCGCCGACGCGCTGCGGCACCTGCGCATCGCGGCGGCCATGTACTCGACCAACGCCGACTATGCGGCGGCGTTGCGCCGGGTGGAGGGCAAGGTCGGCGGCACCCGCTGACGAACGTGACGACGGGCAGCCCGGGCGGGCTGCCTTTCGTCGTCTCTAGGATGGTTCCGTGAAGCTCAAGCTCGATCTCCACGAGATCTACAACAAGGGCTACGAGATCGACCGCGCCCTGCGCGACATCATGGACGAGGCGGTGGCGAAGAAGGCCACCCTGGTGGAGATCATCCCCGGCAAGGGCTCCGGCCAGCTCAAGAAGAAGGTGCTGCGGTTCCTCGACCAGAAGGACGTGAAGCAGCTCTACCACCGGGTCGAGAAGGACTCGAAGAACTTCGGCCGCCTCTTCGTCCACTTCCGCTGGAAGTAACCTGGACTACGGCCGGCGGGCGTAGAGGAACGCCCCGTGCCGGTTCTCGTCCGGCCGATGCAGCAGTTGGGCCTCGACGGTGAACCCGGCGTCGCACAACCAGGCAGCCACCCGCTCGGCGGGACGCCGGTGGACGTACACCTTCATCGGGTGGCCGCCGTAGCCCTGCGTCTTCAGCCGGTGCTCGTCGCCGACGTGAAAGCCCAGCAGCGCGACACCCCCGGGACGCAGCACGCGGTGGAAGTGGGCGAGCACCGCCGGGACCTCCTCGTCCGGGACGTGAATGAGGGAGAACCAGGCGAGCAGGCCGGCGACGGAGGAGTCGGCGAGATCGAGGTCGGTCATCGAACCCACCTCGAACCGCAGGTCCGGGTGGTCCCGTCGAGCAACGTCGATCATGGCGGGGGAGAGGTCGACGCCGAAGGCGTCGAGACCGAGGCGGTGCAGGTGGGCGGTGAGCCGCCCCGGCCCGCACCCGACGTCGGCCACGGCGCCGCCACCCCGGGCCTGGACCAGCTCGGCGAAGAGCCCCAGGATCGCCCGCTCGTACGGCGCGTCGGCGAGCGCGTCGCGCAGCATGTCGGCGTAGCTCTCCGCCACGGTGTCGTAGGACGTCCGGGTGTCGGCGAGCCAGCTGTCGACGGTCATCCCGGCACCCTAGTGCGGTGACCGCCGGGTGCGTCGCCCCGCCCAGGGCTGGCTCGCCCCCTACGCCACGGTTCGCAACCTGCTCTCCGGCGAGATGACCCCGCTGCGCTGGGCGCAGTGGCTCACCGTCCTCCTGCTCTGGGGAGTCGGCCTGAACACCCTCGGCGCCGCCCACCGGACCCGGTGACCGGTCAGAACTCGTACGTCTTCGCCACAGCGAGCATCTCCGAGCTGTGCGAGCCGACGATCCCCACGTCGGCGGGTCGGGGACGGAAACCGGGCAGCTGGTCCAGGCCGTCGCTGGCGTCCATCGCCCGCAGCCGCAGCTTGTTGCCGCTGGCGTCGAAGGTCAGGTCGACCTCGACCCCCTCCGGCGGCGGCGCGTGGAAGACGAAGCCCAGCGACCGCAGGTCTGCCACGTCGACGGATCGTCCGGCGACGGTGGCCGCGCTCAGCCCGCCGCTGCCCAGCGCGTCGCCGTTGAGGTGCAGCGAGAGCAGGCGGACGGGACGCTGCGGAACGATCCGTACCCGGATCCGCCGGTCGCCGTCGGCCGCCTCGGTGTCGGAGAGCAGTTCGACCTTCGGGGCGGGCAGGTTCGCCGCTGGGGCCGGGCCGGCGCGCAGCTCACCGTCGCCGAGGCCGGGAAACTCGTCCGAGACGTCGACGGTGCCGTTGACGTAGCCGTCGGTCCAGGGCTGCGGGTCGCCCTCGTGGCTGAGCCACCGCGCCTCTCCGGTGTCCGCGTCCAGCGCGTACATCAGGTGGGTCGGCACTGGGTGGGCGGCGTCGAAGCGGTCCACGGCCAGGCCGACCCCGGCGAGCACCACGGCGGCGAGCGCGGCGGCGACGGCCGGCACCGCGCCCAGCCGGCGGGCCCGCAACGCGCCCAGGCCCCGCTGGCCGCCGGCCTGCGGGTGCAGCAGGTCGACCACCGGCAGCGCGGCCAGCCCGAGCAGTACCGCGAAGAGCGCCGCCACCGCACCCATCGCCATGCCGAGCGCCGGGAAGAGCAGCACCACGGTGGGCAGCAGGATGACCACGGCCACCGCGCCGGCCAGGGTCACCGCGACCACCGGCCACGGGCCGTCCTGCCGGGTGGTCAGCGCCGCCAGCCCGGCGGCCGCGCCGGCCAGCGCCGGCAGGGTGGTCAGGTACGCCCCGCCGGGCACCGCGGCGGCCAGCAGCACCCCGAACAGCGCCAGCCAGGCCAGCCCACCGAAGGCGAGGGCGGCCGGGCCGAACCGGCGGCGGGTCAGCACGTACCAGGCGAACAGGACCGCGGCGGCGAGCGCCACCACGGCGAGCCGGTACCAGACCGGCCGGTACGGGTCGAGCAGTTCGGCGTAGCGGGGGCGGATGGTGGTGATCGTGGTCCAGAGCAGCCACGCGCCCAGCGGGGCGACCACGACCGGCACCAGGGTCAGGCCGACACCCCCCACGAGCGTCCAGGCGGTGGCCCGGCCACGCCGGACCAGCAGCCAGCCGAGCGCGCCGACGGCGACCAGGGCGAGCAGGGCCAGCGGCAGGGCGAGCCAGCCGGGGTAGCGGACCAGGCCGCCGGGCACCGGGAAGTAGGTGTCGTCGTGCCCGGAGCGCAGGTCCCGCAGGTCGGTGCGGCCGAACTCGCGGGCCAGGCCGAGGGCGTTGTCACCGTGCATCTGGAGGCTGCCCCGGTCCATCGCCGCCGGGGTGTCCAGCGGCGAGTGGTAGACCGCGCCGCCGTCGATGTACGCCGAGTTCAGCCCGACGAAGCCGTGGTCCAGGAACGCGGTGAAGTCGGTGTCGTTCGGTAGCGCCCGGTAGATCTCCACCGCGAACGAGGTGCCCACCGGATGGGGTGCCGCGCGGCCGAACACGTCCACCAGCTTGGCGTTGTTCCGGGACGTCTCAAACATGATCACCGGGCCGGTGGAGCCGCGTGCCTCCAGGTTGAGCACCACCCCGCCGTCCCGGGCCAGCGGGTGGTCGGCGGCGAACCCCGAGGCGCCGCAGAGGCAGGCTTCCTCCGCGTCGGTGAGCACGAAGACCACGTCGTTGCGGGGACGCGGCCCGGCGGTCAGCGCCCGGGCGACCTCCAGGATGCTGGAGGTGCCGGCGGCGTCGTCGTTGCCGCCCGGCCCGGACTGCACCGAGTCGTAGTGCGCGACCAGGAAGACCCGGCCGGTCGAGTCGGTGCCGGGCAGCCGGGCCACCACGTTGCGGACCCGGGCCAGGGTGGCCCCACCGGCGGTCCCGCTCAGCTGCCCGGCCTCCGGGGCGACGGTGTCCTGCACCTCGGTCTCCAGGCCCAGCCCGCGCAGCACGCCCACCAGGTGCTCCCGGACCTGGTCGTTGGCGGCGCTGCCGGCCACGTGCGGCCGCGCCGCGATGACCTGCACGTTCTCGTACGCCCGCGCGGCGCTGAACTGGTCCGCCGGCGCGTCGGCCGGGCGGGGCGCCGGGGTGGCCAGGTCGACCAGGACGCCCGCGCCGACGGCGAGCAGCGCGGCGAGCGCGGCCACCGCGGCGAGCGGTCGCCGGCGGGGCCGGGACAGCGCCCGGTCGGCGGGGCGGGTGAGGGGTGCGCCCACTTCGAACTCCTCGGGGATGGGTCGGGGGTGGGCATCATCCTGCACCCCCGGAGCCCGCGAAGGCACCACCGCCTGCCGGTGCGCGCGGTCCCCCGCCCCGGTGGCGGCGTAATATCGGTCGTCCGCCCTGGCGCTGTCCCAACGGCGGAGCGCTCGTCCTGCCCGCGCCAGCTCCGGTCGTGTTGTGTGCGACCGTGGTCTGATACAGGATCAGCAGGGCACTCGGAAGGAGCCCGACATCACCAGCGAACTCCCGCGCCTTGCGGCGGTGACCCGGCCGCACCGGGGGACCGGTATGCCCGGTTCCTCCGTCGTGCCGCAGGCGGGCGCCGGGATTCACGCCAACCTGCCGCCCGGCGAGCGGCTGCGGGTCCTGCTGGTCGAGGACGACGAGGGCGACGCCTTCCTGGTCGGCGAGCTGCTCGCCGAGACCAACTCCATGATCGACCTGCTGGTCGCCACCAGCCTCAGCGAGGCCCGGCAGCGGGTGATGGGCGTCGACTGCGTCCTGCTCGACCTCGGGCTCCCCGACGCACAGGGCCTGGACGGCCTGCGCCAGGTGCTGGAGATGTCCACCGGCGCCGCGGTCTGTGTGCTCACCGGCCGCTCGGACGAGCACCTGGGCATCGTCGCGGTCGCCGAGGGCGCCCAGGACTATCTGGTCAAGGGGCAGGTCGACGGGGTGCTGCTGGCCCGCGCCCTGCGCTACGCGGTGGAGCGCAAGCGGGCCGACGAGAACGCCCGCCGGCTGCGCGAGGTCGAGCTGCGTCAGGCCGAATCCGCCCGCCTGGAGCGGGGCCTGCTGCCGCAGCCGCTGATGGCCACCGACGAGGTGTCGGTGCACACCTTCTACCGCCCCGGCCGGCACGCCGCGCTGATCGGCGGCGACTTCTACGACGTGGTGCAGACCCGGCCGGACCGGATCGACCTGATCGTCGGCGACGTCTGCGGGCACGGCGTGGACGAGGCGGCCCTCGGTGTCGAACTCCGGGTGGCCTGGCGCGCGCTGATCCTGGCCGGGGTGCCGGACGACGAGGTGCTGCCCGCCCTGGAGCAGGTGCTGATGAGCGAGCGCCGGCTCCAGGAGATCTTCGCCACCGTAGCCACCGCCCGACTCGACCTGGCGGCCAACCGCGCCATCGTGAGGCTCGCCGGGCATCCGCCGCCGCTGCTGCTCAGCAGGGGTCAGGTCGCCCCGGTGCCGGCCAAGGGCGGCCTGTTGCTCGGCGTCCGACCCCGCCGGCCCGTTGCCTTCGACCTGGAGTTCGACGCTGATGACTGGTCCCTGCTGATGTACACCGACGGCCTCATCGAGGGGCGGGTGGGCACCGGCGACGACCGGCTCGACGTGTCCGGGCTCACCGGGCTGCTCGCCGATCCCGTCAACCGTTCGGTGCCCCTGGCCGAGCTGCCCGCCTGGCTGGTCGGACGGGCCGAGCAGATCAACGGTGGCCCGCTCGCCGACGACGTGGCCATGCTGCTGGTGACCCGGGGCGGCGGCCGGTGAAGACGTACCGGCAGGGCTGGACCCTGCGCCGGCGGGTCATGGCGCTGGTCGCGCTGGTGGGCGTGCTGCTGGTCGGCCTGGCCGCCGCCGAGGCCGTGGTGGCGGCGAACAACCGCGCCTACTCCGACCAGGTGCTCGAAGGCACCGGCCCGGCCCGGGCTCAGGCGGAGCAGCTGCTCGGCGTACTGGTCAGCGAGGAGACCGCCGTACGTGGCTACGCGGTGACCGCGGACACCGAGGATCTCGACCGTTACACCAGCAGCCTGGTGCGGGAGCGGGAGCTCTACCGCGGCATCGAGTCGCTGGCCGGCCGCCATCCCCGCGTCCGGGCCCAGCTCGACACGGTCCGCGCGCAGGTCGACGAGTGGCAGCGGACGGTGGCGCAGCCGGTGATCGACAGCACCCAGCGCGACGGCCGCGAGGCCGCCCAGGCGCTGATCACCGACCAGTCCCGGCAGCAGTTCGACGACATCCGCCAGTCCGTCGGCACGCTCCAGCAGGAGATCCTGGCCGAGCGGGAGCGTGGCGTCGGGCGGATCGAGACGACCTCCAACCTGCTGGTCGCGCTGCTGATCGTCGCCGCGGTCGTGATCGTGGTGGCCGGCACGGTGCTGCTGCTCTCCCTCGACCGGATCGTGATCCGTCCGCTGGCCGGCCTGGCGCTTCAGGTGCGGGAGGTCGCCGAGGGCGACTACCAGCACGCGATCACCGGCTCCGGGCCGCCGGAGTTCGTCCGCCTCAGCGTCGACGTGGACGCCATGCGGCAGAAGATCGCCAGCGACCTGGCCGAGGTGCGCGTGGCGCGGGAACGGATCGAGTGGGTCAACGGCCAGCTCCAGAAGCAGGCCGAGGAGCTCACCCGCTCCAACCGTGACCTGGAGCAGTTCGCGTACGTGGCCTCGCACGACCTGCAGGAACCGCTGCGCAAGGTGGCCAGCTTCTGCCAGCTCCTCCAGCGGCGGTACGCGGGCCAGCTCGACGAGCGGGCCGACCAGTACATCGCGTTCGCCGTCGACGGGGCGCAGCGGATGCAGCGGCTGATCAACGACCTGCTCGCCTTCTCCCGGATCGGCCGGCTCACCACCGGCTTCGCCGAGGTCGACCTGAACAAGGTGATGGGCGACGTGGCGGCACAGACGGAGGCCGCCCGCCAGTACGCCGACGCCGAGTTGATCTGGGACGACCTGCCGGTGATCCGTGGCGAGGAGCCGCTGCTGACCAACCTGCTCGCCAACCTGGTCAGCAACTCGATCAAGTTCCGCCGCCCGGACGCGCCGCCGCGGGTGCACGTGTCGGCCCGGCTGGTCGGTGACGAGTGGGAGATCAGCTGCCAGGACAACGGCATCGGGATCGAGCCGGAGTTCGCCGACAAGATTTTCGTGATCTTCCAGCGGCTGCACTCCAAGGACGCGTACCCGGGCACCGGCATCGGCCTGGCCATCGTCAAGAAGATCGTGGAGTACCACGGTGGTCGGGTCTGGGTGGACACCGACACCGAGGAGGGCACCGCGATCCGGTTCACCCTGCCGGCGCTGCCCGAGGACGTCGAGGCGGCGCGGGCGGAGGCCGAGCCGACGGCCGGCGCGGAGCCGACGGGGGAGTCGGCGGAGACCGGCGACGGTGCGGATGGCACCCTTGCTGCGGCGCCCGTCGGCCGGCAGTCGGACACTGCGGAACGGGCGGAGACGCCCGAGGGGGCGGCTGGAGACGGTACAACGGGTGGCATGAAGGAGACGGTGGGATGACCGCGCCCGCAGACGGCAAGAGCCCGATCGAGGTCCTGCTGGTCGAGGACGACCCGGGCGACGTGCTGATGACCCAGGAGGCGTTCGAGGAGCACAAGCTCCGCAACCGTCTCACGGTCGTGTCGGACGGCGCCGAGGCGCTGGCCTACCTGCGCCGGGAGGGCCAGTACGCGGACGCGGTGACCCCCGACCTGATCCTGCTCGACCTGAACCTGCCCCGCCGGGACGGCCGGGAGGTGCTGGAGGAGATCAAGAAGGACGAGAACCTCTGCCGGATCCCGGTCGTGGTGCTCACCACCTCCCAGGCCGACGAGGACATCCTGCGCAGCTACCAGCTGCACGCCAACGCCTACGTGACCAAGCCGGTGGACTTCGAACGCTTCATCTCGGTGGTCCGCCAGATCGACGAGTTCTTCGTCAGCGTGGTCAAGCTGCCGCCGCGTGGCTGACCGGCTGCTGGAGGACGTCGGCGCGGTGCTGCGGGAGGCCGCGGCGGAGATCGTGGTGCCGATGTTCCGGCGGCTCGACGAGACGGACATCACCGAGAAGGCGCCCGGCGAACTGGTCACGGTCGCCGACCGCCGGGCCGAGGAGTTCATCTCCGCCCGGCTGCGGCGGCTGCGCCCCGGCTCGGTGGTGGTCGGCGAGGAAGCGGTCGCCGAAGACCCGGACCTGCTGCGGCACCTGCGGGGGACCGGCGACGTCTGGTTGGTCGACCCGGTCGACGGCACCTCCAACTTCGCCGCCGGCCGGCGGCCGTTCGCCCTGATGGTGGCGCTGCTGACCGACGGCGTGGAGGCCGCCTCCTGGGTGTACGACCCGCTGGACGGGACGATGGCCGCGTGCCGCGCCGGCGCGGGCACCTGGCTGGACGGCACGGCGGTGCGGGCCACCGCGCCGGCCCCGGTGGCCGGCGCGTTGCGCGGCACCGCGATGACCCGGTTCCTGCCGGCGGACTTCCGCCGGGACGTGGAGGCCGGTGGCGCGCGGATCGGCGAGCTGCTGCCCGGCCAGCACTGCGCCGGCCGGGAGTACCTGGACATGCTCACCGGGACGCAGCAGTTCGTCCTGTTCTGGCGCACGCTGCCCTGGGACCACGGCCCGGGCACCCTGCTGGTTCGTGAGGCCGGCGGCGTGGCCCGGCGTTTCGACGGCGCCGAATACCATCCCGCGGACGACGGCCGGGGTCTGCTGGTCGCGGTGAGCGAGGAGATCTGGGACGAGGTGCGGTCGGCGCTGCTGGGCAGTTGACCGGTCCCGCGCGTGGCGTGGTGCCGGCCCCCCACCGTCCACCGCCCATGATCGTCACTTCCCGGCGACGACACCGGCACGCTACGTCGATGGTTGGTGTCGTCCGAGGTCGTGGGCCGGGCACGGCGCACCCGGTCCGGTATCGTGACCGGCGGTCTCCGCCAGCAGGCCGCCGTCCGGCGCCGGCGGAGCCGCCGCCGCGCAAGGCAACCGGGGGCCGGCGGTCGACGGAAGGACGCTTTCGTGCCCAGGACCACGCTCATCCGGCGGCGCGTCCGCCGGCCGTTGCTCGCCCTGCTCACCGCGACGGCCCTGCTGCTCGGCGCGGGCCTCGCCCCGGCCGGGGCGGCTGCCGCCGCGCCGACCCCGAGCGCCCCCGACGAGGGCGGCAGCAAGCAACTCCGGGCCGCCCTCGAAGCTGCGGCCAAGGGGCACATCGAGGCCAAGGCTCGCCTGGACAACTCCAAGCGCCGGCAGGCCGCCCTCGCGGTGCAGTACAAGCAGCTCGAGGCGGGCCTGGTCGAGCTGACCGCGCAGGTGGGCGAGGTGGCCGCCCAGTCCTACCGGGTGGGTCGGCTCACCCCGGTGTCGATGCTGCTGGCCAGCTCCGACCCGGACGACTTCCTCAAGCGCGCCGCCGAGCTGGACGTGATGGCCCAGCGGGAGAGCAGGCGGCTGCACGACCTGACCGAGGCCAAGACCCAGGCGGCCCAGGCCAAGGTGGCCATCGACACCGAGGTGCGCGAGCAGCAGAAGCAGCTCGCGATCCTGGCGAAGAAGAAGCGGGACGCCGAGATCGCCCTGGCCAAGGTGAGTTCCGGGGCCGGCTCCGGGTTCAGCGGCAGCTCCTCGTCGGCCCAGCCCGCGCCGCGCAACGCGGACGGCTCGTGGCCGTCGGAGTCCTGCTCGGTGGACGACCCCACCACGTCCGGCTGCATCACGCCGCGCACCCTGCACATGCTCCAGCAGGCGAAGGCGGCCGGCTACAAGCGTTACGTCTCCTGCTACCGCAGCGGCGGCGACGGCGAGCATCCCAAGGGGCGGGCCTGCGACTTCTCCGCGGCCAGCGGCGGCTTCGAGGACGTCTCGGCCACCGGCGGGGACAAGGCGTACGGGGACAGCCTCGCGAGCTGGGCCAAGAGCAACGCCAGCCGCCTCGGCATCATGTACGTGATCTGGTACCGGCAGATCTGGATGCCGAACACCGGCTGGCGGTCCTACAGCGGTGGCGGCAGCCCGGCCGGCGACCACACAAACCATGTTCATATCTCGATGTACTGACCCGGGTGGCCCCGAACGCTGCGTAGCATCGCGACGGTGAGCAGCACACCTTCCGATGTCGTGGTGGAGTCCGCGCCGGGCGCGCCGACCCCGCCCCGGGCCCTGCCGAACGGGCTTGCCGCGTTCCTGGTCTTCCTCTCCAGCGGGGCCGTGCTGGTCCTGGAGACCATCTCGCTCCGGCTGGTCGGCCCGTACGTCGGGGTGACCCTCCAGGTGACCAGCTCGGTCATCGGCATGGCGCTGGGCGCCATCGCGTACGGGGCGTGGATGGGCGGGTGGCTCGCCGACCGGTGGGACCCGCGTGCCCTGCTCGCCCCGGCCCTGGTGCTGGCCGGCATCGCCACCGCGGTGACCCTCCCCGTGGTCCGGTACGCCGGTGAGGTGCTGCGCGGCGGCGCGGCCGGCGCGGTGCTCCTGCTGACCGCGCTGGCGGTGCTGGTGCCGGCCGCGCTGCTCGCCGGGGTGACCCCGCTGGTGGTCAAGCTCCAGCTCGCCGACCTGCGCCGGACCGGGCAGGTGGTGGGGCGGCTCTCCGGCATCGGCACGCTGGGCGGCATCACCGCCACCCTGGTCACCGGTTTCGTGCTGGTGGCGGCGCTGCCGAGCACCGTGATAGTGCTCGGGCTGGCCGCCGTGCTCGGGCTGAGCGGGCTGGTGCTCGGGGCGTACCTGCGCCGGCGGGCGGGGACCACGCCGCCCGGTCCGGCCCGGGCCAGGGCCGCCCTGGCGGTGCTCGGCCTGGCCGGGGCGGGGCTGTCCGCGGTCGCCCCGAACCCGTGCGACGTGGAGACGGCGTACCACTGCGCGCGGGTCGAGGTGGACGAGCAGTGGACCCAGGGACGCTACCTCTACCTGAACTCGGCGCAGCACTCGTACGTGGACCTGGCCGACCCGACCCACCTCAAGTACGCGTACACCCAGTGGATCGGCCTGGTCGCCGACCTGGCCGCGCCGTCCGGGCAGCCGCTGGACGCCCTGCACCTGGGCGGCGGTGGCTTCACCGTCCCGCGCTACGTCGACGCCACCCGGCCGGGCAGCGACAACCTGGTCTTCGAGATCGACGGCGCCCTGGTCGACCTGGACCGGCGGGAACTGGGCGTCCGCACCGGACCTCGGCTCCGTGCCCGGGTCGGCGACGCGCGGGTGCTGCTCGGCGCGGAGCCGACCGACAGCCGGGACCTCATCGTCGGGGACGCCTTCGGACACCTGGTGGTCCCCTGGCATCTGGCCACCCGGGAGATGGCCGCCGACATCCGGCGGGTGCTCCGGCCCGGCGGGATCTACGTGCAGAACGTCATCGACCTGCCACCGGACCGGTTCATCCGGGCCGAGCTGGCCACCGTCGCCGCCGAGTTCCGGCACGTCGCGCTCATCGCCCCGCCCGGAGCGATCGCCGGACAGCACGGCGCGAACTTTCTGATCGTCGCCTCGGACACCCCGCTGCCGCTGGCCCGGATCCAGACCTCGTTGCGGCTGCTGCCCGAGTCGGCCAGCCTGCTGCACGGCGACGAACTGGCCCGGTTCGTCGGCGACGCGCTGGTGCTGACCGACGACTACGCGCCGGTGGACCAGCTCCTCGCGACCGCCTGAACGGGTGACATTTCTGACCGATTTCGACCCATGAGGTGTACGGGGCACAACCCCGGGCAACAGGACCGACCATGGGTGCAGCGATCAGGAACGGCGGCGCGCAGCTGCTGGGCGAGCGGTACCGGCTGGTCGAGCAGCTCGGCGCGGGCGGCATGTCGGTGGTCTGGCGCGGTTACGACGAGGTGCTCGGCCGCCAGGTTGCGGTCAAGGTCCTCGCCTCCCGGCTCGCCAGTGACAAGGCGTTCCGGCATCGGATCCGGATCGAGGCGCAGGCCGCCGCGCGGCTGTGCCACCCCAACATCACCAACGTGTACGACTACGGCGAGTCCGAGCAGGTCGGGCTGACCGTGCCGTACGTGGTCATGGAGCTGGTCGACGGCGGCCCGCTGAGCAGCCGGCTCGGCCGCGGCGGGCAGCTGCCCTGGCGGGAGGCGGTGACCATCGGCGCAGAGGTGGCCTCGGCGCTGACCACCGCGCACGCCCGCGGCGTGGTGCACCGGGACGTGACCCCGAACAACGTCATGCTCACCCCGACCGGGGTGAAGGTCGTCGACTTCGGCATCTCGGCGCTGGTGGGGGAGAGCGAGAAGGGCCCGGACGGGGCGCTGCTCGGCACACCCGCGTACCTGGCGCCGGAGCGGCTGGACGACGGTCAGGTCTCGCCGGCCACCGACGTGTACGCGGTTGGCCTGCTGCTGTACCGGATGGTCACCGGTCGGCTGCCCTGGCAGGCCAGCACCACCACCCAGATGCTGCGGGCGCACATGTACAACGACCCGGAGCCGATGCCCCCGGTCGTCGGGCTGCCCGATGCGGTCGAGGGGCTGGTCCGGCGCTGCCTCGCGAAGCGCCCCGAGGACCGCCCGGCGACCGCCGAGGTGGCGCGTACGCTCGCCGACGCGGCGGGAATCGCGGCGATCGTGCCGGTCTCCCCGGCGCTTGGCCGGTTCGACCCGGCGCTGCTGGAGAACGCGGGGACGACCATCCTGCCCTGGTCGACGGCGACCGACGCGCTGCCCTTCTCCGCCATCCGCACCCGTACCCGCAAGGCCGTGGCGCGGCGGCGCAAGGTGGAGGCTGGGGTGGCCGCCGTGGGCCTGGTCGCGGTCACCGCCACCCTGTGGGGGGTGACCTCGAAGAGCCCGGCCAGCGGCGGGGTGGAGCCGACCCAGGCCCGGATGGCCCTGCCGGAGCCGACCCCATGCGCGGTCGACTACGTGCTGCGCCGGGACACCGGTAAGAACTTCACCGCCGACCTCACCCTGACCAACACGGGTGGTCGGGAACTGCGGGACTGGACGATGAGCTTCACCTTCCCCGGTAAGCAGACGGTCACGCCGGCCCAGCCGGAGGTCCGCCAGCAGGGGCGCACGGTGCTGCTCCAGCCGCCCGCCACGGACCCGGCGCTGGCCCCGGGCGCGTCGAGGAAGGTGTCGCTGACCGGCGCCTACACCGGTGGGAACCCGCTGCCGGTGCAGTTCAAGGTCGGCGACAGCACCTGCGGCGTGCAGGTTTCCGGGGTGGCCGGGTCGGCGCCGACCACCGTCCCGCCGACCAAGACCACCCCGAAGGGCAGTTCGGGCGGTGGCGGCGGGAAGCCCAAGGCCGAGAAACCCGGCAAGGGCAAGGAGGGCGGTAAGGGAAAAGGGAAGTGAAGCAACCGAAGGGGGGTGACCACGGCGGCAAGAAGAAGAAGTGAGGCTCAGCCGAGCGAGGCGAACCGCTGCACCTGCGTGATGGTGCCCTCCACGATCAGCACGCTGTCGGGGCTTAGCACCGTGTCCGGGCGCGCGTAGCGGAACCGCTCGCCGGGGAGCTTCGCACCGACCACCATCACGCCGTACCGGTCCGTCGGGGTCAGGTCGTGCAGCGTCCGCCCCACCATCGACCGTGGTACGCGCACCTTGGCGATGGCGAACTCCTCGTCGAACTCGATGAAGTCCAGCATCTTGCTGACGATCAGGTGCGCGACCCGCTCGCCGGTCTCCGCCTCCGGGAAGATCACGTGGTGCGCGCCCACGGCGTCGAGGATCTTCGCGTGCTTCTCCGAGGTGGCCCGGGCCCATATCTGCGGGACGCCCAGTTCGGTCAGGGCCAGCACGGTGAGCACGCTCGCCTCCACCGAGGCCCCGATGGCGACCACCACCCGTCGGAAGTCCCCCACGCCGAGCTGGCGGAGCGCGCCCTCCTCGGTGGAGTCCGCCTGCACCACCCGGTCCAGCTCGGCCGACCAGCGCTGGACCCGGTCCGCGCTGCGGTCGATGGCGAGCACGTCGTGGTCGAGCTGCACCAGCGAGCCGGCCAGGTGACAACCGAACCGGCCCAGGCCGATCACCACGATGCCGCTCTCTTTCGTCTCCCTAGCCGACAATGGGTTGCTCCTCCGGGTAGCGGTACAGGCGTCGCCGGGTGTTCAACGCGATCGCCGACCCGAGGGTGAGCGGGCCGACCCGGCCGATGTACATGAGCGCGATCAGCACGTACTGACCGGGTTCCGGAAGCCGTTGGGCGAGGCCGACGGAGAGGCCGGTGGTGCTGAACGCGGAGGTGACCTCGAAGACCGCGGCGAAGTTGCGCACATGCTCGGTGAGCAGGATCAGCGCGACCGCGCCGCCGACGACCAGCGCCACGCTGAGCAGGGCCACGGTCAACGCCTGCCGCTGGCTGGCCGTGGCGACCCGCCGGCCGCCCACCGTCACGTCCGGCTCGCCGCGCAGCTCGGCCCAGATCACGAAGCCGAGCAGGAAGAACGTGGAGACCTTGATGCCGCCGGCGGTGCTGGCGCTGCCCCCACCGATGAACATCAGCACGATGAGCATCGGGTAGCTCTCCTCGCTGAGCCGGTCGACGTTGATCACGTCGAACCCGCCGGTGCGGCTGAGCGCGACCTGGGTGAACGAGGCCAGCACCTTTCCCGGGGTGTCGTAGGTGCCGATGGTGTACGGGTTGGTCCACTCGGCCATCAGCAGGTAGCCGAAGGCAGCGACGATCAGCACCAGGCTGCCCCAGATGGTCAGCTTGGTGGCGATGGTCCACGTGGCCGGCCGTCGCCACTCCCGGACGGCCTCGAAGAGCGCCGGGAAACCGAGCCCGCCGATGATGGCACCCGCGGCGAGCGGCAGCGCCACCCAGGGGTCCTGGGCGAAGGCGACCAGGCCGTCCGTGTACAGGGTGAAGCCGCCGTTGTTGAACGCCTCCACCGAGTGGAAGACGGCGGTGCCGAGCGCCCGGCGGGCTGGATAGTCGTAGGCCAGCGCGAGCCGGCCGCTGATCACCACGGTCATCACCGCCTCGGTCACGAAGACCGTCCCGGCGATCCGCACCAGCAGCCGGCGGACGTCGCCGATGCCGATCTCGGCGGTCTCGGCCTGCACCAGCAGGCGGTTGCGCAGGCCGAGCTGCCGGGCCACCGCCAGGATCACCAGGGCCGCGCCGGTCAGGATGCCCAGGCCGCCGATCTGGGTCATCAGGGTGATCATCGTGAGCCCGAAGCTGTTCCAGTAGTTCGGGGTGTCGGTGACCGACATGCCGGTGACCGAGACGGCCGAGGTCGCGGTGAACAGCGCCGTGACGAAGGGGGTGTACCGCTGCGCGCTGGTCGCCCAGGGCAGCATCAGCACGACGGTGCCGACCAGGATCACCGTCAGGAACCCGAACGGCACCAGCCGTACGGGGTGACGGAGCAGGCGGCGCACCACCTCATCTTCCGTCCGGAGATTCACCGGCAGGTCAGGAACCGACCAACTGTCGGTCAACCGGACCCGGTCTGCTGGGCGTACCCATCGACGACAGGAGGCGGCGTTGCGACGTACCCTTCCCACCCTCGGCGTGGCCGGCGCCCTGCTCGCGGCGGCCGTGGTGGTGCCGACCGTGGCCGCCCAGGCCGACCCGGAGACCGGCGCCGAGCGGTCCCACGCGGCCCACCGGCCGCTCGTGATCGGCCACCGGGGCGCGAGCGGCTACCGCCCGGAGCACACCCTCGAGTCCTACCGGCTGGCGATCCGCCAGGGTGCCGACTACATCGAGCCGGACCTGGTCTCGACGAAGGACGGTGTGCTGGTCGCCCGGCACGAGAACGAGATCTCCGGCACGACCGACGTGGCCACCCACCCCGAGTTCGCCGGCCGGAAGGCGACGAAGACCATCGACGGGGTGACCGTCACCGGCTGGTTCACCGAGGACTTCACGCTGGCCGAGCTGAAGACCCTGCGGGCCAAGGAGCGGCTGCCGCAGGTGCGGGCCGCCAACACCACGTTCGACGGGAAGTTCGAGATCCCGACCTTCCAGGAGGTCCTCGACCTGGTCCGGACCGAGTCGAAGGCGCGGGGCCGGACCATCGGCGTCTACCCGGAGACCAAGCACCCCAGCTACTTCGCCTCGATCGGCCTGTCGCTGGAGGAGCCGCTGGTGGCGACGCTGCGGGCCAACAAGCTGACCCACCGCGGCGACCCGGTCTTCATCCAGAGCTTCGAGACGGCCAACCTGCGCAAGCTCGACCGCATGATCGACGTGCGACTGATCCAGCTGATGGACGCCGCGGGCCGGCCGTACGACTTCGCCGCCGCCGGTGACCCGCGGACCTATGCCGACCTGGCCACCGCGGCGGGCCTGCGCTGGGTGGCCGGGTACGCCGACGGCATCGGGGTGAACAAGAACCTCATCGTGCCCCGGGACGCGGCCGGCAGGCTGCTCGCGCCGACCACCGTGATCCGGGACGCGCACCGGGAGAAGCTGCTCGTGCACGCCTGGACCTTCCGCGCCGAGAACCAGTTCCTTCCGGCCGACTTCCGGATCGGCGCCGATCCGAACGCCCGGGGCGACATCACGGCCGAGTACGAGCTCTTCTTCGGCCTCGGGCTGGACGGCGCCTTCGCCGACCAGCCGGACACCGCCGTGGCGGCCCGCGCGGGCCGCTGACCGGCGTGCGCCGCCGGGGCGGCCTGGTTCCCGGCGCGGTGCTGCTGCTTCGACGTGGGGTGTCCGGCTGTGTCTGGACACCCCACGACGCGTCCCCGCCGTCGGCGCGCCGGCTGTGCGGCCGGTAAGGTTCGCGCGCCGCTACGAACTTGATGACGTGAACGGATCGGCCCCGGGGAGGGCGCGTCCGGCCGGCGGCCGGTGCGACCCACGCGCCGGGGCCGGACGGAGCATCCGCTGGGCAGCTTCGTGGTCAACCCACCGCGGGACCCTGCGGCCGTCCCCTGGCTGCCTTTGAAGTTGACGTCACAGCCGACTCAGCCGGTATGCGCCCGGCCGGGCATGCCGCGGCGGGTGGGAAACACTCGGTGGTGCGGAGCTGATCGGCGGGGCGCCTCGTCAAGATCGTGTTCCAACCCGGAAGTTGTGGGGTCCGAGTTCCGAGCAGGCCACACTTTCCGGGCTGAGCGCGATCTTGGCGGACAGCCCGCCCCGGACGTGAGTCGTTCACGACATCAAGTTCGTAGCGAGCGAAGGACCTACTGCCGGGGCGCTCGGCGACGTAGGTGCCACGGCCCGGCTGACCGGTGATCAATTCACGGTCGCGCAGCAGGGACAGGGCTCGTAGATCTGGCGAGGAGGGTGCAGGTGCGTAACGTGCTCGACCTGTTCCGGCTCAGGCGGTGGCGCGGCGCGACACAGCGGCACCCCGGGCGGTGGTGCCCACGGCCACCGGAGGTGGGGGTGGCACCCACGGCTGGCGGGCGGTTGTAACGGCGGGCCACCCTACGTCGATTACTTGTGTGTTTCGGCCACATAGCCCGTGGGTGACGTCACTTCTAGCGTGAGCCGACAACTGACAATCCCCCTGTCCCCACCTGGAGTCGTAATGACGATCCGGCACACGCGGCGGGTGTTCCTTTCCGCCGCCACGGTGATGGCGGCCGCGCTCGCCGCCACCGCCTGTGGCAGCCCGCAGGACACCGCCTCCGGCGGCGGCGACGCCGCGCCGGTGAAGGTCGGTCTGGTGTATTCCCAGTCCGGTCCGCTGGCCAGCTACGGCAAGCAGTACATCGAGGGCTTCAAGGCCGGCCTCGACTACGCCACCAAGGGCACCGGCAAGGTCGGTGACCGGAAGATCGAGCTGACCGAGGTCGACGACGCGGGCGACCCGGCCAAGGCGGTCTCCGCAGCCAAGGACCTGATCGGCAAGGGCACGAAGATCATCGCCGGCTCCACCTCCTCCGGGGTGGCGCTCCAGGTCGCCCCGATCGCCGCGCAGAACAAGGTCCTGTTCATCTCCGGGCCGGCCGCCACCGACGGGGTGACCGGGGCGAACAAGTACACGTTCCGGTCCGGCCGGCAGTCGTACCAGGACGTGGTGACCGCCAAGTCCTTCATCGGCGACGCCAACGGCAAGAAGGTCGTCGTGTTCGCCCAGGACGGCGCGTTCGGCGACGCGAACGAGGCCGCCGTCAAGAACGTCATCGGCGGCGCCGGCGCGACCGTGAGCAGCGTCCGGGCCCCGGCCAGCGCCACCGAGTTCACCCCGTTCGCCAGCCAGATCAAGGCCGCCAAGCCGGACCTGCTCTTCGTCGCCTGGGCCGGCACCACCGGTCCGGCCATGTGGCAGACCCTCGACCAGCAGGGCGTCCTCTCCTCCACCACGGTCGTCACCGGCCTGGACATCCGCGCCACCTGGCCCACCTTCGGCGCCGCCGGCAGCAAGATCTCTTTCCTGTCGCACTACTTCGACGGCGCCAGCGACACCGACGCCGCCAAGGCCGCCAAGGCCAAGATCCCGGGTGGCACGCTCGACCTGTTCCACCCGGACGGCTTCGCCGCCGCCCAGATGGTCGTCCGTGCCGCACAGGAGGGCGGCGACGACGTGGACAAGATGATCAAGGCGCTGGAGGGCTGGCAGTTCGACGGCGTCAAGGGTCAGATGACCATCCGCGCCGAGGACCACGCGCTGCTCCAGCCGATGTACCAGGCCAAGCTGTCCGGCAGCGGCACCTCGTACACGGCCACCGCGGTGAAGACCCTGACCGGTGACGAGACCGCGCCGCCGGTCACCCAGATGAAGGGCTGACACGTGCTCGCCACCCGCGGTCTGACCTGGCGGATCGGTGAGGTCGCCATCGTCGACTCCGTCTATCTCGACCTGGCGCCCGGGGAGTTCCTCGGCGTGATCGGGCCGAACGGCGCCGGCAAGACCTCACTGTTCAACCTGATCACCGGCCTGCGCCGGCCCACCGACGGCCGGGTCCTGCTGGACGGGGCGGACGTCACCGCCCTGCCCCCGCACCGGCGGGCCCGGCTCGGCCTGGGGCGCACCTTCCAGGCGTCCTCGGTCTTCGGCTCGCTGACGGTGCGGGAGAACGTCCGGCTCGCCGTACAGGCGCACCGGGGTGGCTCGATGAAGCTGTGGCGGCGGGCGGCGGCCGACCGGGAGGTGGCCGCCGCCGCCGACGCGGCGCTCGACCGGGTCGGCCTCCACCACCGGGGTACGGCCCTCGCGGGCACCCTGGCCCACGGCGAGAAGCGGAAGCTGGAGATCGCCCTGCTGCTCGCCGGGGAGCCCCGGGTGATGCTGCTCGACGAGCCGATGGCCGGGGTCAGCGCCGAGGACGTGCCCGAACTGGTCAGCGTCATCAGGTCGCTGACCGGGGACAGCGGCCGGTCGGTGCTCATGGTGGAGCACCACATGGACGTGATCCTGGAGCTGGCCGACCGGATCGCCGTGATGCACCACGGCGCGCTGCTGGCCTGCGACACCCCGGACACGGTGATGGCCAACGCCACCGTGCAGGAGGCGTACCTCGGGGAGTCGCTGTGAGCGCGAGGAGTGAGCCGGGTTTGCGCGCCCCGCAGTCGCGAACGGAGATGGCACAGTGACCGAACCGATCCTTTCGGTGGAGGACCTGTCGGTGCGGATCGCCGGGCTGCACATCCTCCAAGGGGTGTCGTTCGACGTCGCGCCGACCGGGGTGACCGTGCTGCTCGGCCGCAACGGCGTCGGCAAGACCACCACGCTGCGCGCGATCGTCGGCCTCACCCCCCGCAACGGCGAGGTGCGCGGCACCATCCGGATGGGCGCGCAGAGCCTACTGGCCCGCCCCACCCACCGGCTGGTCCGCGGCGGCCTCGGCTACGTGCCGGAGGACCGCTGCGTCTTCGCCGGGCTCACCGTCGCGGAGAACCTGCGGCTCGCCGAACGGCGGGGCACCACCCCGGCGTACGACAAGGTCTTCGCGCTCTTCCCGGAGCTGGACCGGCGCGGACGGCAACGGGCCGGCTCGCTCTCCGGCGGGCAGCAGCAGATGCTCGCGATCGGCCGTGTGCTGCTCAACGACAACCGGCTGCTGCTGGTCGACGAGCCGACCAAGGGGTTGGCGCCGAAGGTGGTGACCGAGGTGGCCGAGGTGCTGGAGCGGGTGGCCGAGTCCGTGCCGGTGCTGCTGGTCGAGCAGAACCTGGCCGTGGTGCGCCGGCTGGCCCGCGACGCGGTGGTGCTCTCCACCGGCAAGGTCGCCTGGACGGGCGACGCCCAGGAACTGCTGCTGGAGACGGCGCTGACCAAGTCACTACTGGGCGTCGGGTCGGGGGACGGACACGCCCCGAGTCCCCGGGCCGCATCGGCGGACAGCGCCCCCGCGACCGCGAAGGAGGCCCGGCGGTGAGCACGGTGATCCTGCTGGCCCTGACCGGGCTCGGCCTGGCCGCCCTCTACTTCCTGGTCGCGTCCGGCCTGTCCCTCGTCTTCGGCCTGGCCGACGTGCTCAACTTCGCGCACGGCCTGTTCCTCGGCGTCGGCGCGTACGCCACCTGGTGGGCGGCCGGCAACCTGCCCGGGGCCGGCCCTGACGGGTTCGGGTTCGTGCTGGCGGTCGCCTTCGGCGTGCTCGCCGGGGCGCTGGTCGCGGTGCTGGTCGAGCTGGTCCTGATCCGTCCGCTCTACTCCCGCACCATCGAGCAGGTGCTGGTCACCGTGGGCCTCTCGCTGGCCGGGGTGGCGCTGCTCCAGGCCACCTGGGGCGCCGACGCGCGGACGTTCCCGCGTCCCGGGTGGACCCGGGACGTGACCTCGATCCTCGGCGCGAAGGTGCCGAACGCGGGGCTGCTGCTGATCGTCGCCGCGGTGCTGGTGCTCGGCGCGCTGCTCGCCTTCCTCCGCTTCACCCGGTACGGCCTGGTCATCCGCGCCGGGGTGGAGAACCGGGAGATGGTCACCGCGCTCGGCATCGACGTGCGCAAGGCGTTCACCCTGGTCTTCGCGATCGGCGGGGCGGCCGCCGCGCTGGCCGGCGCGCTCGGCGGCGTCTACTTCGGCACCGTCTCGCCCGGGCAGGGCGGCTCGCTGCTGATCTTCGCGTTCATCGTGGTGGTGATCGGCGGGATGGGCTCGGTGGTCGGGTCCGCGTACGCGGCGGTCGTGGTGGGGCTGCTGCAACAGTTCGTCAACTACTACGGCACGTCCGGGCTGGGCGACGTCTGCGTGGTCGGTCTGCTCGCCGTGGTGCTGCTGCTGCGCCCGCAGGGCCTGGCCGGAAAGGTGGCTCACGCATGACCGAGGTCAAGAGTCCCGAGGTCGCGGCGCCGGCCGCGCAGGTGCCCGACGAGCTGACCCCCGGGCCCGCCCGCTGGCACGGGCTGCGCCCGTACGCCCCGCTGGTCGCCCTGGTGGTGGCGGCGATCGTGCCGTACTCGACGCTCACCCTGCCGGGCGTCTTCGACGGGCCGCTGAACTCGCCGGGCACGCTGCAACTGCTCGCCATCTGCCTGGTCTTCGGTGGCCTGGCCGCCGGCTACGACCTGCTGTTCGGGCGGACCGGGATGCTCTCCTTCGGGCACGCCCTCTACTTCGCCGCCGGCGTCTACGGCACCGACATCCTGATCACCAAGTTCGGGCTGCCGCTGTGGCAGGCCGCGCTGTTCACCGTCGTCGGCGGGACGATCCTCGCCGCGCTGCTCGGCGCGGTGGCGCTGCGGACGGTCGGCATCGCCTTCGCCATGGTGACGCTCGCCTTCGCCCAGGTCGGCGCGATCCTGGTGGCCCGGAACTTCGGCGGCTGGACCGGTGGCGAGGAGGGGCTGCCGCTGGACGTTTCCGGACTGCCGCCGGCGCTGGTCGGGGTCGCCAACACGGTGAACCTGTACTGGCTGGCGCTGGCGTACCTGGCGCTGGTGGTCTTCGTGGTGCACCGGGTGAGCGGCTCGCCGACCGGGCGGGTGCTGGCCGGCCTGCGCGACGACGAGCGGCGGATCGGTGTGCTCGGGCTCGACCCGTACCGGTTCAAGCTGGTCGCGTTCACCCTGGCGGGCGGCCTGGCGAGCGGCGCCGGGGTGGTCTACTGCCTGATCGTCGGTGGCGCCAGCCCGCACGTGACGTCGTCCGAGCTGACCCTGTCGCTGCTGGTGATGGTGGTGCTGGGCGGTCCGGGCACCCGCTGGGGTCCGGTGCTCGGCGGCATCCTGTACATGTACCTGGACCACCGGCTGACCGCGTTCGGCACCAGCGACGCGGTGAACAGCCTCCCGGCGTTCCTCAGCCACCCGCTGTCCCAGCCCCTGTTCGTCCTCGGCACCGTCTTCATCCTGGCCGTCTACTTCTTCCCGGGCGGCCTGGCCAGCCTCCGCACCCGCCTGCACCCCCTCCTGTCCGCCCTGCCCGGCCGCCGCTGACCGCCCTGTCGATCAAGGAGTTTGCGTCAGGATTCCGCCGTAGGATGACGCAAACTCCTTGATCAATGAGGAAGGAAAGCGCATGGGCGAGCGGTTCGCGGTGGTCAGTGGCGGCGGGACGGGGATCGGGGCGGCCGTGGCACGGGGGCTCGTCGCCGACGGGTACGACGTGTTGATCGTGGGACGGCGGGCCGACGTGCTGCTGGACACCGCGTCGCGGATCGGAGCCGAGTGCGGGCAGCCGGAGGCGGTCAGCGCGGTGACCGCCGACCTGACCGACCCGGCCCAACTCGCCGGGGTGGTCGAGGCGGTGGGGGAGCGGCCCGTCGACGCCGTGGTCAACAACGCCGGCGGCTACCTGGGCGGACCGACGGACACCCTGGTCGACGTGGCGGCCTGGTGGCGGGCCAACCTGGACGCCAACGTGCTCACCGCCGTGCTGCTCACCGAGGCGCTGCTGCCCGCCCTGCGCCGGCCCGGCGGCCGGGTGCTCCTGATCAGCTCGATCGCCGCCCAACGGGGCGGCGCCGGGCCGTACTCGGCGGCCAAGGCGGCGCTGCACGGCTGGGCGTACGACCTGGCCACCCAGCTCGGCCCGGACCAGATCACGGTCAACGTGATCAGCCCGGGGTACGTCGCCGAGACCGAGTTCTTCGGCGACCGGATGACGCCGGAGGGGCACGCCAAGCGGGTCGCGGCCACCCTGGTCGGCCGGGCCGGCGAGCCGGACGACATCGCGGCGGCCGTCCGCTACCTGGCCAGCCCCGCCGCCGGCTACGTCACCGGCCAGGTCCTCGGGGTCAACGGCGGCTCGGTCCTCGGCCGCTGAGGCGCGAGGAGGGGACGGCGGCCCCCCGTGCGGCCGCCGCCCCCTCCTCGCCGGGGATCAGTTGTTCAACAGCTCGTACGCCAGAGCCGGCGCCTTGGTCACCGCGCTCCCGGTCGGCTCGGTGATCTTCGGCGTGCCGCCGAAGTCGGCGTAGGTCACGACGTACCGGTACGCCTTCTGCTTCCCGGCGGCCGGCATCGACAGCACCAGCGAGGTGAGGTGCCCGTCCGGCCCCACCTGCGCGGTGAAGGGCACGTGCTTGCCGGCCTCACCGAGCGCGGCCGCCTCACCGTCGTCCAGCGCCTTGGCCGCCTCGCCGCCGGTCACGTCGATGAACCCGGCGTACTTCCCGGGGCCCTGCTGCTCGACGGAGGTCGCCGCGTCGAGAAGCGGCCCGGCGTTGCCCTGGTCCGCGCCGTCGTAGGTCGGCACGCCGTCGCCGTCGGTGAGCTTGGCCTTGTCCAGCGCCATCCACTTGTCCGGGAACTTCGGCAGGCCCGGGTGACCGCTGAACTTCGCCTTCATCCAGACCTTGTCCTCGATGATCAGGAACGACATCTTCGTGGTGATGCCGTCCTTGTCGGGTGGCGCGGCCATGTTCATCTCCATGGCCTTCGCGGCCGGGTCGATCCGCCCGCTCAGGTCACCGGACGAGTCCTTGCCGGAGAACCGGAAGGCGCCCACGCTCTCGTCGGGGACCGCGGCGAGGAGCGCCTGCTTCGGGTCGGTGCTCGGGCTGGCGGCCGGGCCGCTGCCCGGCGCGGCGGCCGGGTCGGTCTTCGGCCCGCAACCGCCGAGCAGGGCGGTGGCGGCCAGCACGGCCGCGACCGTGCCCATCGTCCGTCGGACGGTGCCGGTGCTGCCGGTTGCCTGTGTCATCGCTGTTCTCTTTCTCGCTTCCGTAGCCTCTGCCGACGACGATGCTGCTGCCCGTCACGGCGGTTCGGCTGCCGATATGCTGCCGTCCGACTGCCGGGCCCCGGCGTCCGGCCATATCCGGGGGTGTCAGGAGCGGAAACTCGCATGTCAGGAACGCAGGTGCCGACGGGCCCGAGCCCGTCCGAGCCGTCGCCGCGGTTCGCGCTCCTCGGTCCCCAGCGCGCCTGGTACGCCGACCGCCCGCTCGACCTCGGCCCCGGCAAGCAGCGGGCGGTGCTGGCCGTGCTGCTGCTCTCCGCGGGCCGTCCGGTACCCACCGGGCAGATCGTCGACGCGGTCTGGCCGGAGGAGCCGCCCGCGAACGGCCCCAACGTGGTGCAGAAGTACGTCGCCGGGCTGCGCCGGGTGCTGGAACCCGAGCGGTCGCCGCGCACGCCGGGTCAGGTGCTGACCCTGACCGACGCCGGGTACCTGCTGCGGGTGCCACCGGAGGCGGTGGACGCGGTCCGCTTCGAGCGCGGGGTGCACCGGGCGCGGCAGGGGCACGCGGCGGGGCGTACGCCCGAGGCGCTGGCGGAGCTGACCGCCGCCCTGGACCTGTGGCAGGGGGAGCCGTTCACCGGCTTCACCGGTCCGTTCTTCGAGGCCGCCCGGCACCGGCTGGTGGAACTGCGCGCCGTCGCCCTGGAGACCCGGGCCGAGCTGGAGCTGGCCGGCGGCCGGTACGGCGAACTGGTCGGCGAGCTGGTCGAACTGGTCCGCGAGTTCCCGGTCCGGGAACGGCTGCGCCAGCAGCTCATGCTGGCGCTGTACCGCAGCGGGCGGCAGGCGGAGGCACTGGCCGCCTACCGGGAGTTCGCCGGGCTGCTCCGCGAGGAGTACGGCATCGAGCCGGGCGAGGTGCTCCAGGAACTGCACGGGCGGATGCTGCGCTCGGACCCGGCGCTGAATCCGCCCGGGCAGACGGTGGACCGGCCGCCGACGCTGCCCGCCCCGCGCGCGGAGACCGCCCCGGCGGCGGTCACCGCCGCGCCGAACCCCTCGACCGCGCCGAACCCCTCGACTCCGCCGACCGCGCCGACTCCGCCGACCGCGCCGACCGCGCCGAACCCCTCGACTCCGCCGACTCCGCCGACCGCGCCGATCCCGTCGACCGCGCCGATCCCACCGGCTCTGCCCGCCGCGCCGCCCGGCCTGCCTCCGGCCTACGGCGGGGTGCCGCCGATCTTCCCGCCGCCGGTCACCACCCGTCTCCGTCCCCGGCAGGCGCCGCACTGGCTGAGCGTCACCGGCACGGTCCTCGGGCTGGCCACGACGATCCTCACCTTCGGCTTCCTGACCTGGCTGGTCCTCGCGGTCTACGCCGCCTGGCGGCAGAGTTGGCGTACCGCGCTGACCGCCGCCTGCTATCTGACGCTGGTCGTCGGGTTCGTGGCGGCCTTCGCCGACGTCGACTCCGAGGTCGAGGCGACTGACCTGGAGATGCTTTCGCTGCTCGGCATGGTCGTCGCCTGGCTCGGCGGCGCCCTGCACGTGCTCCTGCTCAACCGCCGCGTGTGGGCGTTGGTCACCGGCCAGGGCCACCGCCGGGCGGGGGATCGCCGGCTGCTGCGGGAGCAGGCCCGGTTCCTGCTGCACCACCACCCGACAGCCCGGCACGACCTGCGGATCGGCCGCCCCGACCTGCCGCGGACCTTCGACGACGGCGGGCTGATCGACATCAACGCTGTTTCCGAATCGGTGATCGGTACGCTGCCCGGGCTGCGGCCGCCGCAGTACCAGCAGGTGATCACGGACCGCTGGCTGCGCGGCCCGTACACCTCGATGGAGGACCTGGCGACGCGCTGCATGTTGCCGCCGACGGTGACCGATGCCCTGCGCGAGATCCTCGTCTTCCTGCCGCCGCCCCCGCCCCCGGCCTGACCCTCGTGATCCCGGCCGGCGGCCGGATGCCTGGTAGAAATGCCGGATGAGCCAGGATCGAGGGGCCGTGCGGGAGCGGGCCGAAGCGGTACTGCGGCGGCTGGCGGGTGCGCACGCCCGGCTCCGCGACGACCAGTGGCGGGCCATCGAGGCGCTGGTCGTGGACCGGCGCCGGGTGCTCTGCGTGCAGCGCACCGGCTGGGGCAAGTCGGCGGTCTACTTCGTTGCCACCGCGCTGCTCCGGGAGGGGGGCGAGCACGGCCCGACCGTGATCGTCTCGCCGCTGCTGGCGTTGATGCGTAACCAGGTCGAGTCGGCCGCCCGCGCCGGCATCCGGGCCCGCAGCATCAACTCCGCCAACCTGGACGAGTGGGACGAGATCACCGCCGAGATCCACGCCGGGGCGGTCGACGTGCTGCTGATCAGCCCGGAACGGCTCAACAACCCGGACTTCCGGGACGGCGTGCTGCCGAAGCTGGCCGCCACCACCGGGCTGCTGGTGGTGGACGAGGCGCACTGCGTCTCCGATTGGGGGCACGACTTCCGGCCGGACTACCGCCGGCTGCGGACCTTCCTCGCCGAGCTGCCCGAGCGGACGCCGGTGCTGGCCACCACCGCCACCGCCAACGCCCGGGTCACCCAGGACGTGGCCGAGCAGTTGGGCGACGCCCTGGTGCTGCGGGGCACCCTGGACCGGGAATCGCTGCGGCTCGGCGTGGTCGACCTGCCCAGCCCGGCGCACCGGCTGGGCTGGCTCGCCGACCACCTGGACCGGCTCCCCGGCTCCGGGATCATCTACACGCTCACCGTCGCTGCCGCCGGCGAGACGGCCGAGTTCCTGCGCGCCCGGGGCTGGTCCGTGGCCGCGTACACCGGGCAGGCCGAGGACGCCGACCGGCGCGCGGCCGAGCAGGACCTTCTCGACAACAAGATCAAGGCGCTGGTCGCCACCAGCGCCCTCGGCATGGGCTTCGACAAGCCGGACCTCGGTTTCGTGGTGCACCTCGGCGCGCCACCCTCGCCGATCGCCTACTACCAGCAGGTCGGCCGGGCCGGCCGGGCCGTCGAGCACGCCGAGGTGCTGCTGCTGCCCGGCGTGGAGGACGCGGCGATCTGGCGCTACTTCGCCTCGCTGGCCTTCCCGCCCGAGGAGCAGGTCCGGGCGGTGCTCGCCGCGCTGCACCCGGACCGGCCGATCTCCACCCAGGCGCTCGAACCGATCGTCGATCTGCGCCGGGCCCGGCTGGAGCTGATGCTCAAGGTGCTCGACGTGGACGGCGCGGTCCGCCGGGTCCGCGGCGGCTGGCTCGCCACCGGCGCGCCCTGGGTCTACGACGAGGCCCGGTTGCGCCGCGTCGCCCAGGCGCGCACCGCCGAGCAGCAGGCCATGCGGGAATACGCGACCACGTCCGCCTGCCGGATGCGGTACCTGCGGGAGTGCCTGGACGACGCCGGGGCGGACGACTGCGGCCGCTGCGACAACTGCGCCGGCCCGCTGTTCACCGCCGAGGTGTCCGACGCCGCGCTGGGCGCCGCGCAGACCTTCCTCGGCCGCCCCGGGGTGGCGATCCCGCCCAAGAAGCTCTGGCCGACCGGCCTCGACGCGGTGGGCGTACCCCTGAAGGGGCGCATCCCGCCGGCGGAGCAGGCGCTGCCCGGACGGGCTGTGGGGCGGCTGTCCGACCTGGGCTGGGGTGGGCGGCTGCGCGGTCTGGTCGGGCCGGAGGCGGCGGACGGCCCGGTCCCCGACGACGTGGCCGCGGCCGTGGTCGAGGTGTTGAAGGCCTGGGCGCACGGCGACGACCCGTGGCCGCGCCGGCCGGTCGGGGTGGTCGCCGTCGGCTCCCGCAGCCACCCGGCGCTGGTCGGTTCGCTCGCCGAGCGGATCGCCGCGGTGGGCCGGCTGCCGCTGCTCGGCCGGGTCGTCCCGACCGGCCCGCCCACCGGTGGCGGGCCGCGCGGCAACAGCGCCCAGCGGGTACGCGCGCTGCACGACGCCTTCGACGTTCCCGACGAGCTGGCCGAGGCCCTGGCCGGGCTGGACGGGCCGGTGCTGCTCGTCGACGACCTGGTCGACTCGGGCTGGACGCTCACCATGGTGGCCCGGCTGCTGCGCCGGGTCGGGGCCCCGGACGTCCTGCCGCTGGCGCTCGCGGTCGCCGGCTGAGGTCGTCCGGGCGGCGGGGAGGGTTCCCGGGCCGGTCGGGGTGGGAGACCCGCCACCGACACGGACCGTCCGCGGGCGGGCACTCCGGCCGCCGGTACCGTGGTCGTATGACCGAGCAGCGAACCGTCGTCCAGACGTACGCCGTCACCGGGATGACCTGCGAACACTGTGTGCGGGCGGTGACCGGGGAGCTGTCCGCCCTGCCCGGTGTCGAGGAGGTCCGGGTCGACCTGACCGCCGGGACGGCCACGGTCACCAGCCGCGAGCCGCTGCCGGTCGAGTCCGTCCGGGCCGCCGTCGACGAGGCGGGCTACGAACTGACCGGCGGCGTTGCCTGAGTCGCCGTCCGCCGTGGTGGAGTCGCCGCCCGGCGGGGACCTGCCCGCCGGCCCCGGCGCGCCCGTCGGGGTGGACCGGGGCACGCTACGGCTCGCCCTGGTGGTGGGCGGGCTGGTACTCGCCGTGCTGCTGGGCTTCGGCCTCGGCCGGCTGAACCCGCCGCCGACCGCCGCGTCCGGTGGGGTCCCGGCGGCCGCCGGGCACACCCACGCCCCGGGCACCGGGGCGCACTCGCACGGCGGGGCCGACGTCACCCAGGCCGACGGCGCGGACGCGGCCGGCCTCTCGATCAGCTCCGGCGGCTTCACGATGGCCCCGTCGGCCGTGGACTTCGCCGTCGGCCGGGCCGGTGAGCTGCGGTTCCGGATCCGGGACGAGCGGCGCCGCCCCGTCACCCGGTTCGCTGTCGTGCACGACAAGCCGATGCACCTGATCGTGGTGCGCCGTGACCTCACCGGCTACCAGCACCTGCACCCGACGATGGCGGCGGACGGCACCTGGTCGGTGCCGCTGACCCTGCCGCAGTCGGGTGTCTGGCGGGCGTACGCCGACTTCACCGCGGTCGCCGACGACGGCCGGCAGACCGCGGTCACCCTCGGCGCCGACCTGGCCGCCGCGGGCCCGTACGCACCCCGGCCGCTGCCGGCCCCGGCCACCTCGACGACGGTCGACGGGTTCACCGTCGGGTACCAGGGCACCCCGAAGCCGGGGGACACGGTGCCGGTGCGGTTCACCGTCACCGCCGGCGGCGCGCCGGCCCCGCTGGAGCGCTACCTCGGCGCGTACGGGCACCTGGTGGCGCTGCGCGAGGGGGACCTCGGCTACCTGCACGTGCACCCCGGGCCGCAGGCCGAGCCGGGCACCGTGACGTTCTGGACGACCGTGCCCGGGCCGGGCCGCTACCGGATTTTCCTGGACTTCAAGGTCGGCGGCGTGGTGCGCACCGCCGAGTTCACCCTGGCCGTCGACTGAGCCTCGTCAGCCGGCCCGGCGGACCGGCCGGCGGGCCAGGTAGCGCAGCAGGTCGCGGATGTGGTGCTTCTCCTCGGCGGGCACCGTCGGATCGGCGAGCCGCTCCAGGATGACCCGGACGTCCGCCTCCACCGGGGCGTCCTCGCCGCCACGGCGGCGGGGGACCGGACCGGCGTCGGGCAGGCCGAGGGCGCGGAAGGCGGCGGCCACCGGCAGGTCGAGGGCGGCGCAGAAGCCGCGCACCTTGGCCAGTTCGGGGTAGTCCTGCCAGTCGCCGGCCAGCCACCGGAACACGGTGGACCGCCCCACGCCGGTGTGCGTGGCCAGGTCGGTCACCGTCCAGCCACGCTCCTCGCGGGCATCATCGATGGCGCGCCGGACGAAGCGCGCGAAGGCCATCTGTGGCGAAACGTCTGCCGAACCCATCCCTGTGGGGTCATCCTTCCCGGCCGGAGCACCGGACGGTGCGCCTACGAGGGTAGTACGACCGGACGCGGAAGTAACTGACTGATCGGTCGGAAGGTCCCATGGCCGGGACCGGTTTACTTGTCCCGAGTCAACTACAGTGGGTGGATCGCCGCCCACTCGACGACGAGGAGCAGGATGTCCGAGTCCAGCCGTCCGGTGCCGTACCGCCCGGGGGCGGTCAGCCTCTTCTTCGTCGCCCAGGCGGCCGTGTTCGCTCTCGGCTGCTGGATCTGGCTGCTGGTGCTGGTGCTCACCACCGAGGGGGCGACCGGGGCGCACGTCCTCGCGGCCTCCTTCGCCGTCACCTTCACCCTGGTCGGCGTGGCGCTCGGGGTCCGCCTGGCGCTCCAGCGCAACGCCGCACTCCGGCACGCCGAACTCAGGCGGCTGCTGGTCGACATCTCGTGGAACGCGTTCACCGCCGCCGGAAACGCGGAGCAGCCGGCCAAGGTGGTGCCCTTCCCGACTGTGCTCGACGACGAGTGGTCCGCCGGTGTCGAGCGGCGGCAGCGCGACCGGCGCCGCTAGGCGCGCTCCACCGCCACCGCCACCGCCATCGCCGCCGGCTCCGGTGCCGGCGCCGCGAGCAGTGTCGCCAGCCGGGGCGTGACGCCCCACTGGTCGACCAGCTCCCGGTACTCGGCCCGCTGCCCGTCGGTCGGCGCGCCACCGCTCCGGCGGGCCCGGATCAGCAGGTTGCGTGGGGTGTGGGCGGAGTCGACGAACTCCACCACCTCGGTCCGGTACCCGTGCAGCCGGAGCAGCCCCGCCCGCAGCGCGTCGGTGAGCACGTCCGCGAACCGCTCGCGCAGGATGCCCTGCCGGGTGAGCAGCTCGTACGGCGCGGGTGCCGGCCGGGACCGCAGCTGGGCCGCCAGGTCGTGGTGGCAGCACGGCGCGGCCAGCACCCAGCGGGCCCCCCACCGGACCGCCCGGGCCAGCGCCTCGTCGGTCGCGGTGTCGCAGGCGTGCAGTGCGAGCACCAGGTCGGGGGCCGGCTCGACGACCGCCTCGGCGATGCTGCCGGCCACGAACCACACCCGGTCGGCCCAGCCCAGCCGCTCGGCCAGTTCGGTGTTGCGCCGGCGCTGGTCCTCCCGGACGTCCACGCCGACGAGTTCGACGTCCAGCCCGCGCCGGGTCAGGTAGCGGTAAGCGGCGAAGGTCAGGTACGCGTTGCCGCAGCCGAGGTCGACCACGCGCAGTGGCCCGGCCAGGTCGTCCGGCAGGGTGGCCGCCAGCGCGCGCAGGAACGCGTCCACCTGGCGGCGCTTGGCCGCCGAGCCGCCGATCTCGGCGAAGAGCGGGTCGCCCGGGTCGAGCAGCCAGTCCTTGGCCCGGTCGTGACCGCCCGGCTCCGGCGCCGGCCGGCTCGCCGCCGCCCGGTGCACCTGCGCCTCGCCCGACTTGGTCACCCGGAGCTGGAGTGTGGTGTCGGCGGTCTCGACGTGCCAGTTGCCGAAGGGTTCGGCGAGCAGTTCGTCGACCGCCGCGCCGGCCTCCGCGCCCGCTGCCACGTTCCGGGTGTACGGCCGGGAACCGTCCGAGGTGGAGATCTGCAGCCGGCGGCCGGCCTTGAGGGTGACCGGGCGCAGCTCGGCCCGGACCACCGAGGGGCGCTGCCCACGCCGCCGGCCGGCGGCGACCGCCCGGGTCAGGGCGGGGTCGAGCAGCAGCGCCCGCACCTCGGTCAGCGCGGCGTCCAACGGTTCCGGCACCGTTCCATCATCCTTCCGGCCGTCGGCCTGCCGTCCCCGGCCGGCCCTGGTTGTTCTGTCGCGGTCCGCCGCCCGGCCCGCCGACCGTGGCGCCCCCGCTTCCCCGGGCGGCATCCACACCGCCACCGCCACCGCCTTTGCTCTGCTGCAGCGGAGGCGACACCGGCGGGTCGAAATTGTTGCGCGGGCGGCAGCAGAGCAAAGGCGTGAACAGATGTCTCTGCCGCCGGGCGTCGTGCCCGCCGTCATTCCGGTCCGGGCCGGGGGCGACGCGAAAGCCATCCCTCGTGCCCGAAGTGGCGGCACGAGGGATGGCGGGGTCCCGCGAGGGTTCAGTCGGTGGTGGCTTCGGCCGGCGTACCGGTGCCCGAACCACCACCGCCACCACGGCGGCGCCGGCGGCGGCGCGGCTTGGCCGCCGACTCGCCCTCGGCGCCGGCGGGCGCGGACGCCTCGGCGCCACCTTCGGTGGAGGTCAGCGTGGCCGGCTGGTCACCGGCGACGACCTCGCCGGCCCGGCGGCGCCGGCGGCGACGCGGCGTCCGCGTGCCCTCGGCCGCCCCGGTGGCGGTGTCGTCCCCGTCGGTGGGCGTCGTGGCGGCGTCGCCCCCACGGCCCCGGCGGCGCTCCCGGCCCCGGCCGTCGCCGCGCCGTCCGCCGCGCTCGCCCCGCCGGGAGCGGCCGCCGCCCAGGTCCTCCTCGGCCTCCGCGGACAGCCCGGCGCGGGTGCGCTCGGCCGTCGGCAGGGTGCCGGTCACCTCCCGGGAGATGTCCAGGTCGGTGTAGAGGTGGGCGGAGGTGTGGTACGTCTCCGGCGGCTCGGGCATGTCGAGGCCCAGGGTCTTGTCGATGATCCGCCAACGCGGGACGTCGTCCCAGTCGACGAAGGTCACCGCGACACCCGTCGCCCCGGCCCGGCCGGTACGACCGATCCGGTGGGTGTAGGTGTCCTGGTCCTCGGGGCAGTCGTAGTTGATGACGTGGGTGACGCCGGTGACGTCGATGCCCCGGGCGGCCACGTCGGTGGCGACCAGGGTGTCGATCTTGCCGGCGCGGAACGCGCGCAGCGCCCGCTCCCGGGCACCCTGCCCCAGGTCACCGTGGACGGCGGCGACGGCGAAGCCGCGGAAGTCGAGGTCCTCGGCCACCCGGTCGGCGGCCCGCTTGGTGCGGGTGAAGATCATGGTCAGGCCCCGCCCCTCCGCCTGAAGGATCCGCGCCACGATCTCGATCTTGTTGAGCGAGTGGGTGCGGTAGGCCAGCTGCTTGGTCTGCGGGTTCGGGCCGGTCTCGGCGGTGTGCCCGGCGTGGATGGTGATCGGGTGGCGCAGGAAGCGCCGGGACAGCGCGACGATCGGGTCCGGCATGGTGGCCGAGAAGAGCATCGTCTGCCGGTCCTCCGGCAGCATCGCCAGGATCTTCTCGACATCGTCCAGGAAGCCCAGGTCGAGCATCCGGTCCGCCTCGTCGAGCACCAGCGCGTGCACCCGGTCCAGTCGCAGGTGCTTCTGCTTGGCCAGGTCCAGCAGCCGGCCCGGGGTGCCGACCAGGATCTCGACGCCCTTGCGCAGCGCCTCGATCTGCGGCTCGTACGCCACACCGCCGTAGATCGGCAGCACGCGCACGCCGCGGGTGCTGCCGGCGGCGTCCAGGTCCTTGGCGACCTGGAGGCCCAGCTCGCGGGTCGGGACGACGACCAGTGCCTGCGGCACACCGTCGCCGCCCTCGGACGGGGCGAAGACCCGCTCCAGCAGCGGGATGCCGAAGCCGAGGGTCTTGCCGGTGCCGGTCGGCGCCTGGCCGATCAGGTCGACGCCGCGCAGCGCGATCGGCAGCGCGTACTCCTGGATGGCGAAGGCGCGGGTGATGCCGGCGGCGGCCAGGGCCTCGACGGTCTCCTGGCGGGCGCCGAGCGCGGCGAAGGTGGGAGCCTCCGGACGGACCGGAGCGGTGGCGGCCAGCGGCTGGCCTTGAGTCTGCTCGCTCATATGGATGTGGGGGTGCCCTCTCGTGGTGCGCCCCTCTGGTCCTCAGGGCGCGATCGGTATGGCGCGGGCCACACGGTCGGGGGCGGAACGCCGAGCCGGACCGGGCCGCACGCGCGCCGTGGACCGGTGCTGATCAGGTGATCTGAACCAATCGGTGCCCACGGCAACTGTCTCATCCTACCTGAACCACCCCTCGGCAGCCCCGATTCCGGTGACGGGCCCACATCCGGGGGTAATTGGTGTGACCTGGGCCACAGATCGGCGGGGCGGTCCGGGTGACCGGACGGACGGTAGCCTGCGCTCGTGCCCGCCCCCGATCCCGCCGTGATCGACCTGCTCGGCCTCGTCGCGTACGGCGAGCTGCTCGCCTTCGACCGGCTCGCCGCCGACGCCCGGCTGGCCCCCGACCTGCGCCGTCGGGCGGCGCTGTGCGAGATGGCCGCCGCCGAGATCGCGCACTACCGGTGGATCGCCGACCGGATCGCCGTCCTCGGCGAGACGCCCGACGAGGCCATGGCCCCGTACGCCGCGGCGCTGGAGGCGTACCACGACTCGACCGAGCCGAGGGACTGGCCGGAGGCGGTGACCAAGGCGTACGTGGGGGACGCGATCACCGACGACTTCCTGCGGGAGATCGCCGACGGGCTGGACGGGCCGGACCGCCAGCTCATCCTCGACGTGCTGCACGACTCGCGGTACGCCGAGTTCGCGGCCGCCGAGATCCGGACGGCCATCGAGGTCGACCCCCGGGTGACCAACCGGCTCTCCATGTGGGCGCGGCGGCTGGTCGGGGAGGCGCTGTCCCAGGCCGGGCGGGTCGCCGCCGCGGACCGGGGCGCGCTCACCGCGCTGATCGCCCGCCGGGAGGGCGTGGACGTGCCGGCGCTGTTCCGGCGGCTGACCGACGCGCACACCGCGCGGATGACCGCCGCGGGGCTGAACAACTGATCCCGGC
>NZ_JBJZOG010000020.1:0-83481 GCF_047200535.1 Micromonospora mangrovicola
GTCACCGATGTCGGGGCCGGCCCGCTGCGGGTAAACGGGCTGGGCTGACCTGGCTCCTGGCCGAGCTCGACTGATTCGCCGACCAGCTGGGCAACGACGCAAACTCCGGCTGCGGCACCGACCCGACGATTGCCAGGGGTTCCCCGCGAGCCGGCCGGCAGGATCCGGGCGAAACGCGACGGGCCGCCAGCTCTGGTCAGGGGTTCTTCAGGTTCAGGTCGGCCAGTTCGGCGCGGGAGGCCACCCCGAGCTTGGGATACGCCTTGTACAGGTGGTAGCCGACCGTGCGGGCGGACAGGAACAGCTGCGTCGCGATGTCCTTGTTGGACAGGCCCGCGGCGGCGAGCCTGACGATCTGCAACTCCTGCGGGGTGAGCCGGGCGGCGCCCAGCTCGGTACGGGTCCGCGCCGCCCAGGGCGCCGCCCCCAACCTCTCGAAGCCATCCAGCGCGGCCGACAGGTACGTGCGGGCCTCGGACCGGCGGCGGGCCCGGCGCAGCCATTCCCCGTACAGCAGTGCGGTGCGGGCCTCGTCGAACGGCCGGTTGAGCCGGCGGTACGCGGACAGCGCCGCGAGGTACGACTCGCCCGCCGCCTCATCCGGACCGAGCAGCGCCAGGCAGCGCAGCACGACCGCGTCGATCCACGGCTGCCGGGCGTGCGCGGCCCAGCGCTGGAACTGGGTGAACGCCTCGGCAGCCGCGTCCGGCCGGCCCGCCCGGACCGCGGCCTCCACCAGGTCCGGGGTGCTGCGAATGGCCGGGATGTGGAACCGGGCCCGACCCTCGGCCAGCGGCGCCAGCCACGTCAGCGCCGACTCGGCGCGGCCGTGACCGAGTTCCAGCAGGCCGTGCGCGGCGTACACCCAGGGCACCTGCCAGGCCGGGTCGCGGCCCGCGACGCGCGCGAGCGCCTCGTCGGTGATCCGCCGGCACTCCTCCTCGTCCCCGGTCACCGCGCTCCGGTACGCAAGCGGTTCGCCGAGCCGGTCGATCCACTGGCGCTGGTCGATGTCGCGGGCGATCGCCAGGCCCTCCTCCGCCGCCGCGGCCCCTTCGGCCTGCCAACCGGCGAACTGCCAGCCACACGCCAGGTAGAACAGCGCCTGCGGCAGCCAGCCCACCCGGCCCTGCCGGCGCGCCAGGGCCACCTGTTCCTCGGCCACCTCGATGGTGACCGCCTCCTGTCCGAGGATCAGCCCGAGCCCGGCGATGAGGACGGCCGCACCCGGCTCGTTCGCGGCCGCGCGGGCCGCCGCGATCATCGCCCCGGGCGCCGCCCAGTCGATGCCGTCACCACCGTCCGCCGAACCGACGACCGGGGTGGCGGCGTGAATCAACAGGCGGGCTAGTGGCGTCAGCGGGTCGTCAGGCACCAGCGCTGACCGCAACCGCGCCACCGACTCCGACAGCTCCCGCTCCCCCGCGTACCAGCCGACATGCAGCGCCTCCACCAGCATGCTCAGCGCCAGGTGCTGATCGGTGGTGGTGACCCGGGCGGCACCGCGCAGCAGCCGCTCGTGCGCGGACGGCAGCGCCCCACGCCAGAAGTCCGCCGCGGCGCGCACCGCGGTCAGCCGGGCCGCCAGTACCGCGTCCCCGGGGCCGCAGCGCTCGGCCCGGGCGGCGAGCACGTCGGATTGGTCCAGGTCGCCGGCCTCGGCCGCGGCCTCGGCTGCCAGGGTGAGCCGGCGCAGCTCGGCGGCGGGTTCGGCGGAGAGCTGCGCCGCCCGCTCGTACGCGGCGGCCGCGGCGGCATGCCCGGCGCGCTCACCGGCCCAGGCCGCGGTGCGTTCCAGCTCGGCGGCGACCCGCTCGTCGGCGCCGGTGGTCGCCGACGCCAGGTGCCAGGCACGACGATCGGCGTCGACCGGGCGGTCCAGCGCGGCGGCCAGTGCGTCGTGGACGGCGATGCGCCGGCCGGGCGGCGTGCCGTGCCACACCGCGGCCCGGACCAGTGGGTGCCGGAACGACACCATCGCGTCCGCGGTCACCAACCCGGCCCTTACCGCGGCGTCCAGCTCCGCGCTGCCCGCACCCAGCTTGCCGGCGGCCCGCAGCAGCACGCCGAGCTCGCCGGTGTCCTCGGCGGCGGCCACCTCCAGCAGGGTGCGCACGCTCTCCGGCAGCGTCCGTACCTGCGCCTGGAACGCGTCGCGCAACCGGTCGGGGAGCACCCCGCCGCCGGACGTCGCCACGGCCGGCAGCTCGATCAGTGCCAGCGGATTTCCGACCGCCTCGGCGAGCAACCGGTAGCGGGCGCCGGCGTCCAGGTCGGCGGCGTGCAGCGCGAGCAGCGCAGCCGCGGCGGACGGGTCGAGCCCCCGCAGCGGAAGCTCCGGCACCCCGGGCGCCGGGAAGCCGTCGGTGCGGGCGGCGAACAGCATGCCGACCGGCTCGGCGCCGAGCCGGCGCGCCGCGAACAGCAGCGCGTCGGCCGAAGCCCGGTCGAGCCACTGGGCGTCGTCCACGACGGCCAGCAGCGGGCCGGCGTCGGCCAGCTCGGACAGCAGCGACAGCACCGCGAGGCCGACCAGAAACCGATCCGGCGCGCCCGCCGCGACCAGCCCCAACGCGCCGCGCAACGCCTCGGCCTGCACCGCCGGCACTCCATCGAGCCGATCCAGCACCGGGTGCAGCAGCAGGTGCAGGCCCGCGAACGGCAGCTCGGCCTCCGACTCCACGCCGGCGGCACGCAGCACCCGCAGCCCCGCGTCGCCGGCGTGCTCGAGCAGCGCGGTCTTGCCGATGCCCGGCTCACCGCGGAGCACCAGCGCACCGCTGCCGCCGGACCGCACGGTGTCCAGCAGCTTGCCGAGCACCGCCAGCTCCGAGTCCCGCCCGTACAGCATGCCGAGACGTTACCGGCACCCGCCGACAGAAGTACTGATGCGCGACGGATTCCGTGATCAGCGCCGCTCCATAGCGTCAGCAGCACCTGAGAACGAGATGGAGGAACCTCATGAAGGTCATCGACCGGTACCTGGAGAGCTGGAACGAGACCGACCCGGCGCGGCGGCGGGCGCTGATCGACGAGGTGTGGGCCGAGCACGGCCGGTACACCGACCCGCTCGCGGACGCCGAAGGCCGGGACGCGATCGACGCGACCATCGCCGCCGTGCAGGGTCAGTTCCCGGGGCTGCGGTTCAGCGCCGGCCCGGTGGACGCACACCACCACATCGCCCGGTTCACCTGGACTCTCGGCGGCGACGGCACGGAGCCGCTGGTGGTCGGCTTCGACGTCGCGGTGCTCACCGACGACGGCCGGATCGCGGCGATCCACGGCTTCCTGGACAAGGTTCCCGCGTGACCACCCTGGAGGGACCAACCATGACCACCACCGCCGCGCCGGCAACCACGCCACCACGGGCCGACACCGGCTGGGGCGCCCTGCTGGTGCTGCTGACCGGAACGTTCGTCACGCTGCTGGACTTCTTCATCGTCAACGTGGCGATCCCGTCGATCCAGGTGGACCTGCGGGCCGGGCCGTCGGCCGTGCAGTGGGTGGTCGCCGGGTTCGGGCTGGCGCTGGCCGCGGGTCTCATCACCGGCGGCCGGCTGGGCGACCTGTACGGGCGGCGCCGGCTGTACGTGATCGGCCTCGGCCTGTTCACGCTCGCCTCGGCGGCCTGCGGGCTGGCGCCGACCGCCGGCGTGCTGGTCGGCGGCCGGGTCGTGCAGGGTGTCGCCGCCGCGCTGCTGATGCCGCAGGTGCTGGCAATCATCAACACCGTCTACACGGGCGACCGGCGGTCCCGCGCATTCAGCGCCTACGGCGTCGCGGTGGGACTGGGCGCGGTGTTCGGACAGCTCATCGGCGGGCTGTTGATCCGCGCGGACGTCGCCGGCCTCGGCTGGCGCAGCATCTTCCTGATCAACGTGCCGATCGGCGCGGCGGCGGTGGCGGCCGCCCGGCGCCTGGTACCCGGGTCGCGCTCCGCGACCGGTGCCCGCCTGGACCTGGTCGGCACCGTGCTGGTCACCATCGGCCTGCTGGCCATCGTGTATCCGCTGGTGGCCGGCGAGCCGGCCGACTGGTGCCTGGCCGCCCTGCCGCCGCTGGCCGCGTTCGCGCTGCACCAGCGCCGACTGGCGGCGCAGGGCGGCGCACCGCTGGTGAACCCACGCCTGTTCACCGACAGCTCGTACACCGTGGGAGTACTGGTCAGCCTCGCCTTCCAGCTCACGATGGCGTCGTTCTTCCTGGTCCTGGCGCTGTACCTGCAGGACGGGCGCGGCCTGTCGGCGCTCGCCTCCGGGCTGCTCTTCGTGCCGCTCGGCGTCGGGTACCTGGTCACGTCGATGCTGTCCGGCCGGACCGCCGCCCGGTCGGGCCGCCGGACGCTCACCATCGGCACGCTGGTGGTCGCGGCCGGGTACGGCCTGCTCGCGCTCGCCGCGGACGCTCCGATCGGCTGGCTGGTGCCGGGGCTCACGGTGGCCGGCGCGGGGATGGGCTTCGTGGTCGCGCCACTGCCGTCGATCGTGCTGGCCGGTGTGTCACCGCGGCACGCGGCGGCCGCCTCCGGGGTGCTGTCCACGGCCCAGCAGGCCGGCAACGCGATCGGCGTGGCCCTGATCGGCAGCGTGTTCTACCACGCGCTCGACGCCGGCCCCGTCCCGCACGCGTTCACGCTCAGCCTCGACGTTCTGGTGGCGCTGGGCGTCGCGGTGGCGGTCCTGGTCCGGTTGCTGCCCCACCGCGCGGCCTGACCGACCGGAGAAGCCGGCCCCGGCGCTCGCCGGGGCCGGCTTCTGGCAGGGGCTAGAGGGTACGGGCGAGCCGGTCGGCGAGGATCCGGGTGAACCGGGACGGGTCGGCCAGTTCCCCGCCCTCGGCCAGCAGGGCCATGCCGTACAGCAGCTCGGCGGTCTCGGTCAGCGCGGCGGCGTCGGCGCGCTGCTCGTGGGCCTTGCGCAGCCCGGTCACGAGGGGGTGGGTCGGGTTGAGCTCGAGGATCCGCTTGACCTGGGGCACCTCCTGGCCCATCGCCCGGTACATCTTCTCCAGCGTCGGGGTCATGTCGTGCGCGTCGCCCACGACGCAGGCCGGCGAGGTGGTGAGCCGGGTGGAGAGCCGGACCTCCTTGACGCTGTCGGCGAGCGCGCCGCTCATCCAGCCGAGCAGGTCGGCGTACTCCTGCCGCTCGGCCTCGGCCTTCTCCTTCTCCTCGTCGGTCTCCAGGTCGACCTGGCCCTTGGCGACCGAGCGCAGGGTCTTCCCGTCGTACGCGCCGACCCGCTCGACCCAGACCTCGTCGACCGGGTCGGTGAGGATCAGCACCTCGTAGCCCTTGGCGCGGAACGCCTCCAGGTGCGGGGAGTTCTCGATGGTGGCCCGGTTCTCGCCGGTGGCGTAGTAGATCTCGGCCTGGCCGTCCTTCATCCGCTCGACGTACCCGCGCAGCGTGGTCAGCTCGGCCGGGTCGTTCGTGGAGGCGGCCCGGACCAGGTCGAGCAGCGCCTCGGTGTTGTCCGGGTCCTCCAGCAGGCCCTCCTTGACCACCGCGCCGAACTCGCTCCAGAAGGTGCGGTACAACTCCGCCGACATCTCCTTGAGGGTGGCGAGAACCTTCTTGACCAGGCGGCGGCGCACGGCGCGGATCTGCCGGTCCTGCTGGAGGATCTCCCGGGAGATGTTCAGCGACAGGTCGTGCGCGTCCACCACGCCCTTGACGAAGCGCAGGTAGTTGGGCATCAGCGCGTCGCAGTCTTCCATGATGAACACGCGCTTGACGTAGAGCTGCACGCCGCGGCGGCCCTGCGGGGTGAACAGGTCGAGCGGGGCGTGCGAGGGCAGGAACAGCAGCGCCTCGTACTCGAAGGTGCCCTCGCCGCGCATGTGGATGGTCTCGAGGGGGTCGGCCCAGTCGTGCGCGACGTGCCGGTAGAACTCCTTGTACTCGGCCTCGTCGACCTCGTCGCGGTTGCGCGCCCAGAGCGCCTTCATCGAGTTGAGGGTCTGCTCCTCGCGGGTCGTCGCGCCGTCCTCACCGGAGCGCTCGACGGTCATCCGGATCGGCCAGGAGATGAAGTCGGAGTATCGCTTGACGACCTCGCGGATGCTCCACTCGGCGGTGTAGTCGTGCAGGTTGTCCTCGGTGTCGGCGGCCTTGAGGTGCAGGGTGACCGAGGTGCCCTGCGGGGCGTCGTCGACCGGCTCGACGGAGTAGGTGCCCTCGCCGGTGGACTCCCAGCGGGTGCCGCCGTCCTGGCCGGCGCGGCGGGTCAGCAGGGTCACCTTGTCGGCGACCATGAAGGTGGCGTAGAAGCCGACGCCGAACTGGCCGATCAGCTCCTGGGTGGCGGCGGCGTCGGTGGACTCACGCAGCTTGCGCAGCAGCTCGGCGGTGCCGGACTTGGCGATGGTGCCGATCAGGGCGACCACCTCGTCCCGGGACATGCCGATGCCGTTGTCCCGGACGGTCAGCGTCCGGGCGTCCTTGTCGACCTCGATCTCGATGTGCAGGTCGGCGGTGTCGACCTGGAGGTCCTTGTCGACCAGCGACTCCAGCCGCAGCTTGTCGAGCGCGTCCGACGCGTTCGAGATGAGTTCCCGCAGGAAGACGTCCTTGTTCGAGTAGATCGAGTGGACCATCAGCTGGAGCAGCTGACGGGCCTCGGCCTGGAACTCCAACGTCTCAACCCGGTCGCTCACACCGACTCCCTTCCACCACTTCACGGACTCCGGCGGAAAGGATACGAGGCGTGCGCACCGGGGCAGCGCAGGGTGGCGGAAATCCGTCTGGTCCAACCAGTTGACGGGTTGATGTGTCCGGGGCCACACTGCTGGCCATGGCCTTCGCTCCCGTCCCCCGCGCCTCGGTCTCCGACCACGTCTTCGGCCAGCTCCGCGACGCCATCGTCAGCGGCCGCTACCGGCCCGAGGAGACCCTCCCCGGCGAACGGGAGCTGGCCGCCGCGTTCGAGGTGAACCGGCACGCGGTACGCGAGGCGCTGCGCCGGCTCCAGCAGCTCGGCCTGGTCCGGGTCAGCCAGGGCGGCGCGACCCGGGTGCTCGACTGGCGGGTGCACGCCGGGCTGGACCTGGCGCTGTCGCTGGCGCGCTCCGGCGACGTACTCCCGGTGGCGACGCTGGTCCGCGACATGCTGGAGATGCGGGCCTGCGTCGGCATCGACGCGGCCCGGCTCTGCGCCGAGCGCGCCGACCCGGCGGTCATCGCCGCGTTGGTCGCCGCCGCCGACGAGTACGGCTCGCTCGCGCCCGACCTGGCCCGGATGGCCGAGGCCAACATCGCGATCTGGCGGCTCGTCGTGCGCGGCAGCGGCAACACCGCCTACCTGCTGGCGTTCAACAGCCTGGTTGCCGGCACCCTGGCCATCGGTGACGTCCCCCCGGACGCCCGCGCCGCCGAACTGCTCGACGTGGCCGGCCACCGGCGGCTCGCCGCCGCCATCGAGGCCGGCCAGGGCGCGGCAGCCGCCCGGCACGCCCGGGCCCTGCTGACCGCCCCGGTCACCGCCCCCACCACCCCCGCCCCCCGAACGGAGGCCCGAGCATGATCCCCGCCGTGCTCTACGCCGTCCCGGCGTTCCTGCTGCTCATCATCATCGAGGCGGTCTCGTACCGGTTCCTGCCCGACGACGACGAACGCGGCTACGAGGTGCGCGACACCACCACCAGCCTCTCCATGGGGCTGGGCAGCCAGCTCATCGGCGTGCCGTGGAAGCTGCTCACCGCCGGCGCATACGCGGGCCTGTGGCTGATCGCGCCGATCCACCTCTCCCCCGGCAACTGGTGGACCTGGGTGATCGTCTTCTTCGCCGACGACATCGCCTACTACTGGTTCCACCGGCTGCACCACGAGGTACGCGTGCTCTGGGCCAGCCACGTGGTGCACCACTCCAGCGTCTACTACAACCTCTCCACGGCGCTGCGGCAGAGCTGGACGCCGATGACCTCACTGCCGTTCTGGCTGCCCCTGGCCCTGCTCGGCATCCCGCCGTGGATGATCTTCCTGCAGCAGTCGATCAGCCTGCTCTACCAGTTCTTCCTGCACACCGAGCGGATCAACGTGCTGCCCCGGCCCGTCGAGCTGATCTTCAACACGCCGTCGCACCACCGGGTCCACCACGGCTCCAACGCCGAGTACCTGGACCGCAACTACGGCGGCATCCTGATCGTCTGGGACCGGCTCTTCGGCACCTTCGAGCCGGAACGCGCCGCAGTCCGCTACGGGCTGACCAAGAACATCACGACCTACAACCCGCTTCGGGTGGCCACCCACGAGTTCGCCGCGATCTGGTCCGACGCCCGCGCCGCCCGCACCTGGCGGGACCGCCTCGGCTACGTCTTCGGCCGGCCCGGCTGGCAGCCCGCCCGGTGAGGCGCCCCTGGCTGGCCCTGTTCGGGGCCGTCGCCGCGGTCGAGCTGGTCGGGGTCGCGCTCGGCTCGACCGCGGTGCAGTGGGCGGCCAAGCCGCTGCTCGCCCCGCTGCTGCTGGCGTACCTGTGGTCGGTCCGGCGACGGGTCGACGGTGTCGCGGTCGGCCTGGTGTTCGCCACCGCCGGGGACGTGGCCCTGCTCGTACCGGGCCGCACCGCGTTCCTGGTCGGCATGGGCTGCTTCCTGGGCACCCAGGTCGGCTTCGCCACCGCGTTCCTGCGGCGGGGTCGCCCAGCGCCGCCCGCGGTGGCCGGCTACCTGGTCACCTGGGCGGCGGCGAACGCCCTGCTCTGGGGCGCGCTCGGCCCGCTGCGGCTGCCGGTGCTCGGCTACAGCCTGGCGCTGTCCCTGATGGCCGCCGCGGCGACCGGGGTATCGGCGCGCACGGCGGCCGGTGGCGCGCTCTTCCTCGTCTCCGACCTGCTGATCGGGGTGGGGGCGGCGCGCGGCGACCTGCCCGGCCAGGGCCTGCTGGTGATGACCACGTACGTCGCGGCGCTCCTGCTGATCACGACCGGCTGGGCCGCCGCCCCCGCGGGGGCCGGGGCGGCCCGCCATCCGGCGCCGTCCGTGCGTTGATCCACTTCGGACGCCGCAGGTCGCGGTATCCATCGCCCCGGACACCGCAACCTGCCGCACTCCCAGTTATCCGTTACTTCTTCAGCTTGGGCGGCAGCGTCGCGACGTACGCCTGCGCCTTGTTGATCCACAGGGTCGCCTGCTCTGTGGTGAATGACCGCGGCAGGGACAGGTAACCGCTCATCGGCCGCTCGGCTGGGCCGAACGGTCCCGCACCTTCGATCGTCGCCAGTTCGGCCAGGTCGTCGGTGGCGAGCTTCACGCCGACCGTCGAGCCGAACAGCCCGGCGAACATGTTGCCGTTGACGAACGCCCCGAGGTTGCCGAACATCGGCTTGACCTCCATCCCCGGCCCGTCGGGGATGTGGGAACGGAAGAACTGCTTGTCCGCCTCGGTGGGCTTGGGCATCTGCATCGTCGGCTCCGATCAGGCAGCCACGGGGCGACGACCGGTGAAGGCGGCCAGCCGCTCCATCGGGTCGGCGCCCGACGCCGGGGCGACCTCCTCGGCGAACGCCGAACCGCGGGCCCCGGGGACGAGCTGCTCGGCGAGCTTGTGGACGTAGGCCACGACCTCGTCACTGACGACCAGGACGGCGCCGCTGCCCTGGGCCATGTCCCATGCGTGCAGCAGGAATTCCACCGGCATGATGCCCGCGGCGAACCTGGCCGGCATCTCGCCGCCGCCGGGGCCGGGGACGGTGCCGTCGAGACCGCGAGCGCACCATCCCTCGATGGCCTGCGCCGCCATGGTCGCCACCCGATTCTCCAGCGAGCCCGTCTCGGGGTTCACGACCTCGACGCCGGCCATCGAGCCGAAGGCGACCATGGAGCCGAACAGGTGCTCGGCGAGGTCGTGGCAGGTGAACTGCGCGCACGGGGTCTGCTTGGCCCGGTCCTCGGACGTCAGCTGACGCAGGACCGCCTGAAGCGCGGCCAGGGTGGCCTCGGCGGCGGACAGCTCGTCGAGCTGCTCGGGAGCGGCGGACCACTCGTCGGGCCCGGCGTCCCCGGTGGCGGCAGCCTTCTCGAGGCGGCCGAGATAGTGGTTCCAGCCTTGGGCGTGCATCGCCGCCTGCTCATCGGTCAGCCCCTCGTGGGTGAGCGTGACCTGGGTGCCGTCGGCGACCGGCTCGAGCGTGATCGAGACGGTCGAGGTGTCGGCGGCGAGGTCCGGGTGGCCCTCCCAGCCCCAGCCGAACACGACACGCTTGCCGGGCTCGATCTCTCGGAAGGTGCCGACCGCCACGTGGCCCGGGGTGATGGTCCAGCGGTAGTCACCGCCCACGCGGAGGTCGACGCGGGCCGACACCGTCTGCCAGCGGCGCAGCCGCTCGGGTTCGGTGATGAGGGCGAACGCCTCGTCGATGTCGACGGGAAGAACGACGGTCCGGGTGAACATCAGTTATCTCTCTCAATCCGTTGAGACTGCATGGCCCTCGCGTCGGCAACCAACTGGTCGAGCTCGGCGGTCCAGAACCGGTCGATCTCGGCCTGCAGCTGACGAAGCCCCTCGGGAACAACGCGGTAGATGCGCTCCCGGCCGACCTTCTCGGCCTCCACCAGACCAACGTCCGCCAGCAACAGCAGATGCTGGGAGATCGCCGACCGGGTGACCGTGAACTCCGCCGCGACTTGACTCACCGTGCGCGGGTGCGACGCGAGCAGTTGCAGGATGCGTCGCCGCGTGGGCTCAGCCGCGGCGGACAGCGCGTCGATCACGGAAACACGTTAGCTACGGCTAACGCGTTTGTCAAAGCGGCCGACCCGCCCGGACGTGCCCCGGCGCCAGAGCAGGCGGGTATCCTGCCGGCGTGGCCAGGGAGAACGGGCGCAAGCTGATCGCCTCCAACAAGAAGGCGCGGCACGACTACACCATCCTCAAGACGTATGAGGCGGGCATCGTGCTGGCCGGCACCGAGGTGAAGTCGCTGCGCGAGGGGCGGGTGTCGCTGGTCGACGCATTCGCCCAGGAGCGCGACGGCGAGATCATGCTGTACGGCCTGCACATCGCCGAGTACGGCTACGGCACCTGGACCAACCACGCGCCCCGGCGGACCCGCAAGCTGCTGCTCAACCGGGTGGAGATCGCCCGGATCCTGGAGAAGCTGCGCGACGGCGGGATCACCCTGGTGCCGCTGTCCATGTACTTCGCCAACGGCTGGGCCAAGGTCGAGCTGGGTCTGGCGAAGGGCAAGAAGTCGTACGACAAGCGGCAGGCCCTCGCCGAGCGGGACGCCAACCGGGAGATCGCCCGGGAACTGGGCCGCCGCCTCAAGGGGCGCACGGCGGCCCGCTGAGCACCCCGTGCGACTCCGCGGGAGGCGCTAGCCTGCGGGCCATGGTCAACTCGGAACCGGCCTGCCCGATCTGTGCCAAGCACCGCGGCGAGGGACCCCTCGTCGGGGAGGCGCTCTGGGCGGACGGGCAGCTGATGATCTCCCACCATCCGGTCGGCCCGGACGGCACCGCCCTTCTGGGCCACCTGTTCGTGGAGACCCGCCGGCACGTGCCGTACCTGACCGACCTGACCGAGGGCGAGGCGGAGGCGATCGGGCGGATGGTCCGGCGGACCGCCGTCGGCCTGCGGGCGGAGCTGCGCCCCGACTTCGTGTTCACCGCCGTGGTCGGCATGGGCGTCGCCCACTTCCACCAGCACGTCTTCGTCCGTCCCGCCGGCACCCCCGACGAGTACGACTGGTTCTCCGGTCGCCGGTGGCCGGATGCTCCCCGGGGCACGGCGGCGGACATCAGCCGGCTGTGCGAACGCCTGCGCCCCCACCTGGAGCGGACGGGCGACTGACCGGGCTCGTGCGCGGCGCGCCCTCGGCCGACCGGCGTCCTCGACCGAAGCAATGAATGAAGAATGTAAATATTGACCCTCGGCGTTCACGCGGACAGAATCAGCGCACCCACCACCCCCCGTCCCTGGGAGCCACCATGATTCGTCCCCGCCTGCCGTTCCATCGGGCGGCCACCCGGATGGCCGCGGTCGTCGCCGCCACCGCCGGCGTGCTGCTCGCCTTCACCCAGACCGCCAGCGCCGCCGTACCGACCGGGCGTTACGTCGCGCTCGGCGACTCGTACACCGCCGGCCCGCTGATCCCCTCGCAGGTGGACCTGAACTGCCTGCGCTCCAACCGCAACTACCCGTCGCTCGTCGCCGCGTCCGCAGGCTCCTCGTCGTTCGCCGACGTGAGCTGCTCCGGGGCCACCACCAACGACATCCTCAACAGCGGCAGTGGCGAACTGGGCATCTCGGTGCCGCCCCAGCTCAGTGCGGTGACCTCGAGCACGGCGCTGGTCACCGTGGAGATCGGCGGCAACGACATCGGCTTCTCCGGCATCATCAGCGACTGCGCGCAGGCCAGCCTCAGCAGCCCGCTCGGCTCGCCGTGCAAGAACAAGTACACGGCCGGGGGCACCGACCAGTTGCAGGCCAGGATCAACGCCACCGCACCGAAGGTGGCCGCCGTGCTGCAGGCGGTCCATGCGGCCGCACCGGGCGCGCGGGTCGTCGTGATCGGGTACCCGGCGGTTCTGCCGGACAGCGGGTACGGCTGCTGGCCGGTCGTCCCGATCGCGTACCTGGACGTGCCGTACCTCCGCGGCGTCGAGAAGTCGCTGAACACGATGCTGGCCAACACCGCCGCCGCGAACAACGCCACCTACGCCGACGTCTACACCCCGTCGATCGGCCACGACGCCTGCAAGGGCAGCAGCACCCGGTGGGTCGAAGGTCTGTTCCCGGAGAGCTCGGCCGCCCCGTTCCACCCGAACGCCACCGGTGAGCAGGGTATGTCCAACGCCCTGCTGGCCAAGTTGAACAGCTGACCGGTCTTCGCGCCCCTCATTGCGGGCCCCGTCGCGTCGCGGCGGGGCCGGCCTGCTCGACACCCCGGGCCAGACCGCGCGTACGGCGCTGCTGCCCGAGGCGGCGGCCGCCGCCGGCGTGCCCATCGAGCGGGCGATCGGCTGGTCGAGGCCACCGAGCGCGGCGCCCGCCGGATCGGGGCGCCGGTCGCCGGCCTGCTGGTCAGCGCGCTCGGGGCGCTGACCGTGCTGGCGGTGGACGCGGCGACGTTCGCCGTCTCGGCGCTGGCGGTCGTGCTGCTGGTGCTGGTCACCAACCTCTTCAACGCGGCCAAGAGCAGCGTCCTGCTACCGGTCGCCGCCACGCGGGATCTCGGCGGGGCGACCGCGTTCGGCGCGCTGGTCGGGGCGATGGGCGGCGGAGCGCTGGTCGGGGCGATGGGCGGCGGAGCGCTGGTCGGCTCGCTGCTGTTCAGTGCAGTCGGGCACCGGCTGCCGCGCCGTGCCAGCTTCGTCGCCGCGTTCGCCGCCGCGGGCGGCCCACCGTTCTGGGCGCTGGCCGCCGCCCCGCCGCTGCCGGCCGTGGCCGCCGTCTTCGCGGTGTCCGGCCTCGCCGCCGGCGCGACCAACCCGCTGATCGGCGCCGTCAAGCTGAAACGGGTGCCCGGCCACGTGCGGGCCCGGGTGTACGGGGTGGTCGGCGCGGGTGCGTGGGCCGCCATGCCGCTCGGTGCGCTCGGGCTGGGGGCCCGGGAACGGGACCTCCGGCCCTGACCCGCCGATCACCTCCCGAATACCCTCAGGGGTATAGGAGGTGGTCCTCGATGAGACGACTTCTGGTACTGGGCGCGGGCACGGCCGGGACCATGGTGGCCAACAAGCTCCGCCGCCGGCTGGACCGCGACGAGTGGGACATCACCGTCGTCGAGCAGCGGGACCGGCACTACTACCAGCCCGGGTTCCTGTTCATCCCGTTCGGCGCGGCACCGGCCACAGCCTTCCGGCCCACCGGTTCGCTGCTGCGCTCCGGGATCACCCTGCGCCGCGGCGAGATCGACCGGGTGCTGCCCGCCGAGAGCGAGGTGCTGCTCGCCGGCGGCGAGCGACTCCCGTACGACCAGCTGGTCATCGCCACCGGCGTCGAGCCCCGCCCCGACCAGACGCCGGGCATGCTCGACCCCGACCGGTGGCGCAGGAACGTCTTCGACTTCTACACCTACGAGGGCGCGGTGGCGCTCTCCCACGCGCTGCGGCGGTTCCCGGGCGGCCGGCTGGTCGTGCACGTCACCGACCTGCCGATCAAGTGCCCGGTGGCGCCGCTGGAGTTCGCCTTCCTCGCCGACGCGTGGTTGCGCGAACGCGGGATGCGCGACCGGGTGGAGCTGGTCTACGCCACCCCGCTGGCCGGCGCGTTCACCAAGCCGGTGGCCGCCCGACACCTCGGCGCGATGCTGGACGAGCGGAAGATCGCCCTGGAGCCGGACTTCCTGGTGGAGCGGGTCGAGGAGCACCGCCTGGTCTCCTACGACGACCGGGAGATCGCGTACGACCTGCTGGTCACCGTGCCGCTGAACATGGGCGCGGAGTACGTGGCCCGGTCCGGGCTGGGCGACGAGCTGAACCTCGTCCCGGTGGACCGGCACACCCTGCTCTCCACCGCCTGGTCGAACATCTTCGCCCTCGGCGACGCCAACGACCTGCCCACCTCCAAGGCCGGCTCGGTGGCGCACTTCTCGGTCGAGGTGTTCGTGGACAACTTCCTCCAGCACGTCCGCGGCGAGCCGATGACCGGCCGCTTCGACGGGCACGCCAACTGCTTCGTGGAGTCCGGTGCCGGCCGCGGCCTGCTCATCGACTTCAACTACGAGACCGAACCCCTGCCCGGCAGCTACCCGCTGCCCGGCGTCGGCCCGTTCCGGCTGCTCAAGGAGAGCCCGGTCAACCACTGGGGCAAGCTCGCGTTCCGCTGGCTGTACTGGAACGTGCTGCTGCCCGGCCGCCCCGTACCCCTGCCGGCGCAGATGTCCATGGCCGGCAAGCACCCCGAGGAGTGATCGCGATGACCGTCACCAGCATCGCCGGACGCGAGATCCACGTCAACGCCGAGGGCTTCCTCACCGCGTACGACGAGTGGGACGACGAGCTGGCCACCGGGCTCGCCGCGCAGATCGGCATCGAGCTGACCGACGCGCACCGGCGGATCCTCGCCGCGCTGCGGGAGGACTACCGGCAGCACGGGGAGACCGCCACCCTGCGCCGGGTCACCGGCCTGACCGGCGTCCCCACCAAGGAGTTGTTCGCGCTCTTCCCGAAGAAGCCGGCCAAGAAGATGGCGTACGTCGCCGGCCTGCCCAAGCCGCGCGGCTGCGTGTGAAAGGAGGAACCGCCATGAGCACCACCGCCACCGCGACCCTGCCGACCGTGGTACCGGACTTCGACGCCGACACCGGCCGCAAGCTCGCCATCATCTGCTCCAAGGGCAGTCTCGACATGGCGTACCCGGGTCTGGTGCTGGCCAACGCGGCGCTCGGCGAGGGGGTGGAGACGCACCTGTTCTTCACCTTCTGGGGCTTCGACATGATCACGAAGTCCCGGATGGCCGACCTGAAGTTCACTCCGGTCGGTAACCCCGCCGCGCACCTCCCGCAGGGCCTCGGCGGCCTGCCCGGGGTGACCGCGTTCGCCACCCACCAGCTCCGCAAGCAGATCGCCGAGCTGGGCGTGCCCGACGTGCCGGAGTTCCTGGACCAGATCGTCGCCTCCGGCGGGCACCTCTGGGCCTGCCGGATGTCGGCCGACCTGATGCACCTCACCGAGGACGACCTCTACGAGCAGGTCGAGGGCATCATCAGCGCCGCCGACTTCATCGAGAAGACCGACGGGGCCCAGCTGCTGTTCATCTGAGGTGTCGCCAGGGGCCCCGGTACAACGTCGTACCGGGGCCCCTGCTCCGCTAGCGGGCGACGCGGGCGAGCAGGGCGAACGCCCGCACCGGATCGCCGCTGAGCTGGGCGTGGTCGGCGTCGGCGATCAGCGCCGCCCAGTCCGCGGGGGCGTCGCCGCGCACCACGGCGGCCTGGGCGGCGTCGCGGGCCACCCCGAGGACCGCCTCGACCAGCGCCGCATCCCGCTGCCCCGCACCGAGCTGCCGCCCGAGCGTCCGCAGCGTCGCGGGCGCGTCGCGCAGCGAACCGTCGGCGTTCCACCGGATCGACGCCAGGGCGGCCCGGAGCTGCGGCCGGTCGGCGGCGAGCGCCGCCAGCCGGTCCCGGCCCGGGTGCGTGCGCAGGCCCCAGCCGAACGGGAAGAGCGGCTGGTAGTCGGCGTCACCGACGTTGATCGGTACCTGCGCCTCGCTGCGCGGCCAGCTCACCGGCAGCCGGCCGGTGAACGGACGCCGGCCGAAGAGCACGTCCGCCACGCCGGCCCCCTCACTTCCCGGCAGCCAGGACGCGACGAGCGCGTCGATCTCGCCGAGCTGCTCGGTGAGCACCTGCGGCCGGCCGGAGACCACCAGCACCACGCAGGTGGGGACCTCGGCGCAGACCTTGTCGATGACGGCCCGGTCACCGGCCGGCAGACTCAGCGACTTCTCCTCCTGCTGGGGCACCGTGCACCAGCCGCACTCCGGGCCACCGACGTCGCCGTAGCCCTCCGCGTACGGGGTCTCGCCGACCACCACGACACCCACCTGGGCGTCGCCGGTGGGGGCGGAGGCGTCCGCGCTGTAGGTCACCTCGGCCTGCGGGGCGACCTCCCGGATGCCGTCCAGGATGGAGGTGCCGGGGATCGCGTCGCCGGCGACACCCTGCCAGGTGATGGTCCAGCCGCCGGCCTGGTTGCCGAGGTCGTCGGCGTTGCGCCCGGCCACGTAGATCGAGGCTTCCGGCCGCAGCGGCAGTGCCTGCCCGCTGTTCTTCAGCAGCACCTGCGACTCGGCCACCGCCTCCCGGCCGACCGCCCGGTGCGCCGCGCTGCCGACCTGGTCGATGTTGTCCGCCGAGGCGTACGGGTGCTCGAAGAGGCCCAGCTCGAACTTCCTGGTCAGGATGCGCCGCACCGCGTCGTCGATCCGGTCCTCGCCGACCCGTCCGGCGGTCGCCTCGGCCAGCAGCAGCTGCTCGAACTGCTCGGCGCTGTACGGCTCCATGAACATGTCGCTACCGGCGTTGACGCCGACCCGCACCTTGTACGCGGTCAGCCCACCGTTGGTCGGCTCGGCCGGGTCGGGGATCTGGTGGATGCCCTCCCAGTCCGTGATCACGAAGCCGTCGAAGCCCAGCCGGCCCTTGAGCTGGTCGGTGATCAGCTCCCGGTTGGCGTGCATCTTGGTCGGGTTGCCGAGGCCGTCCTCGGTCCAGTCCACGCTGGAGAAGGAGGGCATCACGCTGCCGACCTTGTGCCGGTGCACCGCCGGGCCGTACGGAGCGAGGTCGATCTGGGCGAAGTGCTCCCGGTCGGTGACGGTGACGCCCTGGTCGATCGGGTACTTCTGCTCCCACCAGGGCTTGCCCTCGTTGGCGGCGGCGGTGGCCTCGTCGTAGTCGGTGTCGCCGTCACCGGCGTAGTGCTTGGCGGTGGCGAGGACCCGGTCGGCGTCGTCGAGCTGCCCGGGCCGGCCCTGGAGGCCGTCGATGACGGTCTCCATCGACACCACCAGCGCCGGGTCCTCGCCGAAGCTCTCGTAGCTGCGCCCCCACCGCTCGTCCCGGGAGACGCAGACGCACGGGGCGAAGTTCCACGGGATGCCGGTGGCGCGCACCTCGGCGGCGGTGGCGTGGCCGACCCGTTCGACCAGGGCGGGGTCGCGGGTGGCGCCGAGGCCGACGTTGTGCGGGAAGACGGTGGCGCCGTACACGTTGCCGTGGCCGTGCACCGCGTCGATGCCGTAGATCAGCGGGATCTGCAGGCGGGTGCTCATCGCCTGAGCCTGGAAGCCGTTGACCATCTCGACCCAGGCGGCCGGGGTGTTGCTCGCCGGTGTCGAGCCGCCGCCGGAGAGGACGGAGCCGAGCTGCCAGCGGGCGACGGCGGAGGGGTCGTCGGCCACCGCGGCCCGCTCGGCCTGGGTCATCTGGCCGATCTTCTCGGCGAGGGTCATCCGGCCCAGCAGGTCGGCGACGCGCCGCCGTACCGGCAGCCGGCGGTCGAGGTACGGCAGGCCGTGCGCGTCCACCACCACGGTGGGCTGCGCCGCGACGGTGGCTCCCGCGGCGGTCAGGGTGAGGGGGACGGTCTCGGCGGTCTCGGCCACGCCGTCCCGCCGCAGGGTGACGGCGAGTGAGCGGCTGGACCCGGACGGGGTGCCGGCCGGGAAGGTGAGCGTGCCGGACGCGGCGGTGTAGTCGGCGCCGGGCGTGGCGGTGCCGATGCCGGTCGCCCAGCGCACGGTGAGCTTCTCGGTCAGCGGGCGGCCGTCCGAGGTGGACACGGTGACGCCCACCGGCGCCCGGCTCCCCTCGGCGGCCGGATACACCAGCCGGTCGGTGGCGACCGTGACGGTCCCGGCCGCCGCGGCGGCCGCGGGCGGCGCCGGGAGCAGGGACACGGCCAGGGCTCCGACCCCGGCGAGCGCGACGTACCTGGGCAATCTCATCTACTGCCTCCCCACTGGACCCTCGTCCCGATTAGGGATACTTCCGAACCCGATCGCGTGACGTCAATGTTTCCGGCCGGTTCCGGAACCGGAACCGGCCGGATCGGGGAGCGCTCTCTTGACAGCCCCCGACTTCGTTCATAGCTTCATCGAAGTCTATCTTTATGGTTTGTTTACCGTTCGGCCGACCCGTCCCCTCGGCCGAACGGTGACGACCGCAACCGCAGGGAGGCACCCGTGCGCAGCATCCGCACCCTCGCCGCCGTGGCACTCACGGCCGTGGGCCTCACGGCCGCGCTCACCATCGTCCCGAGCACCCCCGCCCTCGCCGGACCCGGCGCCGTCACCTGGTCCGACGACTTCAACGGCGCGGCCGGCACCCCGCCGGACCCGAACAAGTGGCGGTACGACACCGGCGGCAGCGGCTGGGGCAACAACGAGTTGCAGTACTACACCACCAGCACCCGCAACGCCGCCCTCGACGGCAACGGCAACCTGGTCATCACCGCCCGCAAGGAGAACCCGAACGGCTACTCGTGCTGGTACGGCAGCTGCCAGTACACCTCTGCCCGGCTGTTGACCAGCGGCAAGTTCGCCCAGGCGTACGGCCGGTTCGAGGCCCGCATCAAGATCCCCCGCGGGCAGGGCCTGTGGCCCGCCTTCTGGATGCTGGGCAACGACATCGCCACCAACCCGTGGCCCAACAGCGGCGAGATCGACATCATGGAGAACGTCGGCTACGCACCGTCCACGGTGTACGGCACCCTGCACGGGCCGGGCTACTCCGGGGCAAACGGCCTGGGCGGCTCGACCTCACTGCCGGGCGGCCAGGCCCTCGCCGACGCGTTCCACACGTACACCGTCGACTGGGCGCCCGACTCCATCACCTGGTACCTCGACGGGGTCGCGTACTCGCGCAAGACGCCGGCCGACGCGGGCGGCAACAAGTGGGTCTTCGACCACCCGTTCTTCATGCTGCTGAACGTCGCCGTCGGCGGCAACTGGCCCGGCTCGCCCGACGGCAGCACCGTCTTCCCCCAGCAGATGGTGATCGACTACGTCCGGGTGCAGGCCTGGGACAACGGCGGCGGCGGAACCGGCGGCCCGATCATCGGCTACGGCAACAAGTGCGTGGACGTGGCCGGCGCCAACACGGCCAACGGCACTCCGATCCAGCTGTGGACCTGCAACGGCACCGCCGCCCAGCAGTGGACCTGGAACGCCGACGGCTCGGTCCGCGCCCTCGGCAAGTGCATGGACGTCACCGCCGGGTCCACCGCCAACGGCGCCAAGGTGCAGCTCTACGACTGCAACGGCACCGGGGCCCAACGGTGGGTGTTCACCTCGGCCGGCGACATCGTGAACCCGCAGGCCAACAAGTGCCTCGACGCGACCGGCGTCAGCTCCGCCGACGGCACCCGGCTGCAGATCTGGGACTGCACGGGCGGCGCCAACCAGAAGTGGCGACGCTGACCGACCCACGCCGGGTCCGGACTTCGGCCCGGAGCCGGACCCGGCGCTCCGCCGCCCGCACTAGCCCCCTGATGCCACCCGCTTGCCGAAGAGCAGACTCAGCAGGAAGATCGCCGCGCTGATCAGGACGATCAGCGGTCCCGCCGGCTGGCCGGTGAACTCGAACAACACGATCCCGAGCAGCGACGAGGCCACCCCGACGGCCATCGAACCGAACGCGTACTGTCCCATGCTCCTGGTGACGAGCCGAGCGGCCGCCGGGGGAATCGCCACGAGCGCGGCGGTCAGCAGCGCACCGACCACCCTGACGCCCAGCGCCACGACGATCGCGATCAGAAGCAGATACAGCAGGTTGTCGCGCTTGACGTCAACCCCGGCCGAGGCGGCCAGGTCCTCTGAGATGTTGATCAACACCAGCCGCCGGTAGAGCCGATTCACCGCCACCGTCACGGCCAGGGACGCCACGACGGCGAGCGCCGTGTCGCTGACGCCCACCTTCGACACGTTTCCCACCAGCGCCGTCTCGGCCTCCTTGAGAGGCAGGAACAAGAAGGCGATCGCGACCCCCGAGGCGAACACGACCGCGGTGAGGGCCTCCATGGGCAGCTTCGTTCTGATTTCGATCAGCCAGATCAGGATGACGCCGACGACGACGAACGGGAAGGCCCCCAGGGAGATGTCGAAGCCGTAGAGGAGAGCCAGGGCGACTCCGGGCAGGGTCAGGTGACCGAGGGGACCGGCGACCAGTGCCATCCGCCGGCTCAGCATCAGCGACCCGAGATACGCGGCCGCGCCCGCGATCGACATCCCGGTGGCCAGGCTGAGCAGAATCCTCGTGTCCATCCGCGCTACTCGTGCGTGTGCTGGTAGTACGCCAGGCCGCTGCCGTACAACTGCTGCAGCCGCTCGGGGGTCAGCACGGCCTGGGGTAGCCCCTGGCACACCGCCCGCTTGTTCAGGCACAGCACCGTGGTGGAGAACCGGTGCACCATGGCGAGATCGTGCGTGACGAGCAGCATGGTCAGACTCCGCTCGCGATGCAGCCGGGCGAGCAGGCCGTAGACGGTCTCCTCACCCCCGACGTCGATTCCGGCGGTCGGCTCGTCGAAGAGGAGGACCTGAGGATCTCCGGCAAGACCCCAGGCGATCAGGATCCGCTGGAACTGCCCGGAGGAAAGGTCGCCCATCCGCTGGGCGGCCAGGTCCGCGCCGAGCCCCACGGCGGGCAGCAGGTCGCGCGCCCGGGGTGTGGCTTCGCCCTTCAGCGCGAAGAAGTCCGTCACGTTGATGGGGATGTCCCGGATGTGGGGCAGCCGCTGCGGCACATAGCCGAGGGTCGCGCCTTCGGCCCAGCTGATCGATCCCTCGTACGGCAGGAAGCCCAGCAGCGCGCGAAGCAGCACCGTCTTGCCGGCGCCGTTCGGCCCCAGAATGGTGAAGATCTCGCCACGCTTCACCGCGAAAGTGAGATCGTCGATGACACGGCGGTTGTCGAGGACCACGGTCAGGCCCGAGACCCGCAACACCGTTTCGTCATCGTGAGCCATCGAGGGCGCCCTTCCCCGGGAGCCGCCTTGCGAACCTGCGCCCGAATGCCGCAATCGTACGGTTTTGGCGATCATCGTGGGGCTGGTTCGCTGTTGTGCGGCCGAGGACGGTCGGCGACGTCCCCGCCGAACCGTGCCCGGGTTCCACAGCCACCCGCAGGCCGACAAGTGGCACGACGCGACCGGCGTCAGCTCCGCCGACGGCACCCGGCCGCAGATCTGGGACTGCGCGGGCGGCACCAACCAGACGTGGCGACGCTGACCGACCCACGCCGGGGCCCGACTCCCGTCAGGGGGGCCGGGCCCCGGCGCGTCCGCGCTCAGTCGGTGCAGGACGGGGTGTCGAAGTGCCCCGGGGTGGTCGGGAACGCCGCCCCGGCCCCCTGGTCCGGGTTGTCCCGCGGATAGACGTAGGACAGCTCGATGAAGGCCGAGGTGCCCGCCGTGGTGACGTCGGTCGCGCTGCGACCGGCGCCGGCGGCCCAGGCCAGCCGGGTGAGGAAGTCCTGCATCGCCGGGCTGTGCTGGCGGATGTCGTTGAACCCGCCGTACGCGGCGTTGCAGTGGGTGAACAGGTTGTACGCGCCGTTCCAGTCGAAGAGCCGGTCCCCGTTGTTCGGCCCGTTCTGCGCCACGTCACCCTGCAGCACGTCCCGGTCCCAGCCGCCGTAGATCCAGTCGGTGCCGTGGTGGTGCTGGTTGTCGGCCTCGACGCCGTTGTCCAGGTTGGTCGCCTCGAACCAGCGGCACGGGTCGATCGTCCCCGAGGCCAGGTCCACCGGCCAGGCCCCCGCCGCGCAGTTGTCCGGGTAGGAGCCGCGTGGCCGGAAGTCCAGCAGGTCGGCGCCGAGCACCGCGGCCACCGCCGGGCCGCTGGTCGCCCCGGTCCCGCCGAACAGGTGGTCGACGTACTGGTCCTGGTCGCCCCGGGCGGCGGCGCTGAACACGCCGTCCACCAGGCACTGCGGGTTGGCCGCGTCGAGCACCGGGTCGCACCCCTTGCCGCCCCAGAGCACGTCCGCGCCCTCACCGCCGAACACCTCGTCACCACCGCTGTCGCCGTTGGCGATGTCGTCCCCGAAGCCGCCGTGGATGTTGTCCGCGCCGGCCCCGCCCCGGATGTAGTCGCCCGCGCCCGTGGTCAGGCCCGGGTACGGCATCGGCGCCGAGGTGGCGGAGCCGATCCAGGCGTCCCCGTCGGTGTCGTGCAGCAGGTCCACCCGGCGGTCGTACCCGCCGGCCCGGAACCCGGTGTACGTCTCCTGCGGGACGGACGACAGGGTCGCGGTGAAGCCCAGCGCGGCCACGTCGTCGGCGTTGAGGTACTGGTTCACCACGCCGCCCCGGTCGCCCAGGATGGCGTCCCGGCCGTCATCGCCGTACAGGGTGTCGGCGCCCAGCTCACCGAAGAGGTCGTCGTCGCCGGCACCACCCCGGACCAGGTCGTCGCCGTCCTGGCCCCACACCCCGTCGTTGCCCCCGTCGCCGTAGAGCTGGTCGTTGCCGTAGGCCCCGGCCGGCTCACAGGTGGACTGGGCGGTGGTGCAGAACCGGGTGGACGGCCCGGGCAGCGCCGGGTCGTGGGTCCGGATCACCGTGGCGTCGGCCGGCACCGCGCCGGTCGGGTACCGCTCGGTGTAGACCCGCTCGGTCGGCTTCCCGCCGACCGTGGTCACGGTCCGCAGCAGCGACCCGTTGTCACCGAGGACCACGTCGTCGGCGCCGTTGCCCTCGACCACGTCAGCGGTGTCCCGGAACCCGGCGGCGGCGCTGCCGCCGATCAGGTCGTCCTGCCCGTCCGGCGTGCCGGCGCCGACCAGGTCGGCCGGGGCCGCCGGGTCGCCCGGCCAGCCCGGGTCGGGCAGCGGGGTGACCGTGCTGCGGCCGGCCGCGCCGAGGGCGTTGTCACCGCGCAGTGTGTCCGCGCCGCCGTTGCCCTCCAGGTAGTCGCCGTCCCCGTCGCCGGTCAACGCGTCGTCGCCGTCCTGGCCCCAGAGGGTGTCGACGCCGTCGCCGCCGCTGATCCGGTCGGCCCCGTACCGGCCGGCGGTGGCCGCCGCCCGGTCCAGCAGCACCACGATCCGCGGGCCGAACGGCGCGCCGTCCGCGCCGAGCCGCACCGTCACCGCCGTGGGCTGTTCGCCGGGGAGCGGGCGGAGCACCGCACCGTTGTCACCGATGATCGCGTCGGACCCGGGCCCGCCGAACAGGGCGTCGGCGGTGTCCGGCTGGCCCGTGGTGGCCGCCCCGGTCCCGTCGTAGGCGGTGCTGGAGCCACCGACGAGGTCGTCGTCACCGGCGTCGCCCTCGACCCAGTCGGAGCCGGGGCCGCCCTCGGCGAAGTCCGCGCCCGCGTCGGCGTGCACCCGGTCCGGACCGCCCTGCCCGAAGATGACGTCGTCCGCGTCGCCACCGGAGATCAGGTCACCGCCGCTGGTACCGGCCGCCGGGGTGAACCCGAGGTCGAGCAGGGTGATCTTGCGCGGCGTGCCGGTCCGGCCCTGGGTGACCCGGGTCGCGTCGGTGGTGGCCGGCGTGAACCGGGCGTTGTCCCCGGCGATCAGGTCGGCGTCGGCGTCGCCGTAGAGCTGGTCGCCGGTGTCCGGCCGGCCGGTGCCGGCGGCCGGCTCCTGCGAGGAGCCGCCGGCGATCTCGTCCCGGCCGGGTCCACCGTGGATAACGTCGGCGTCGTTGTTTCCCTCGAGCTGGTCGTCGCCGCCGTCACCGTCGATCCGGTCACCGCCGAGCCCGCCGTACGCCACGTCACCGTCCGGGCCACCGGAGATCACGTCCCCGGCGCCGGCGGTCGTCACGTCCCCGGCCAGGTCCAGCGGGTACGGCCCGACGTCCCCGATCCGCGGGGTGCCGTTGTCACCGACGATCCGGTCCACGCCCTCCTCGCCGTAGACGAAGTCCCGGCCGTCGGCCACGCCGGCCACCCGGCCACCGCCGTAGAGCACGTCGCCGTCGGGGCCGCCGAAGACCTGGTCCCCGCCCTCGTTGCCCTCGGCGGTGTCCTCGCCGGTCCCGCCGTAGAGGCCGTCGTCGCCGGTGTTGCCGAAGAGCAGGTCGACGCCGTCGTCGCCGTAGAGCTGGTCACCGTCCGGGCCGCCCCACGCCCGGTCGGCGCCGCCGCCCAGGTGCAGGGTGTCCTCGCCGAGCTGGCCACAGGCGCGGTCGTCGCCGCCGCCGAGGTCGGCCCGGTCGTCGCCGCTACCGGCGGTGACCACGTCCACCCCGGCACCGCCGAGGATGAGGTCGGCCGCGCCCTGGTCGGCCGGGGTGGGCTGGGCGTCGGCGACGTCGGCGTCGGCGCAGGTCTCGGCGGTGAGGCGCTTGTCGCCGAAGATGGTCGCCCCGCCGTCGCCGCCGATCACGTGGTCGCTGCCAAGGCCACCCGCGAGCAGCTTGGTCTGCGACTGGGTGCCGGCCGGCAGGGGCTGGTGGGTGACCTGCCGGGCCGGGCCGTAGCCGTCGGTGCCGTCCGGGTCGCCGACGCTGGACGGTTCGGCGATCACGTAGTCCTGGTCGGGGCCGCCGAACAGCTCGTCGGTGCCGTAGCCGCCGACCAGCACGTCGTCGCCGCCGTAGCCGTACAGGTGACCGGTCTGCCCGTTGGCGGAGTGCGAGACGACCAGGTCGCTGCCGGCGCTGCCGTGGACGGTGTCCTGGCCGGAACCGGTGTCGACCTTGTTGACCAGCCCGGCGTCGCCGCTGCCGGCCGCGTCCGGGTCGGACGGGACCGCGCTGCTCGCGGTGTGGATGGTGTCGTTGCCCTTGCCACCGTTGATGATGTCCGAGCCGGGGCCGCCGATCAGGATGTTCCTCCCGTTCGGCCGGTCGTCGACGACCACGCCGAGCACGTCGTCGCCGCCGTTGCCGTAGACCGTGCTGGCGCCGTGTCCGACGGTGACGTGGTCGGCCACGCCCGTGGTCTCCTCGGTGGCGTCCGTGAGCTTCGTCCAGTCGACCAGGCCGTCGAGGGTCTTGTCACCGACCGAGGTGTGCACGGTGGTGCCGCCGGGCCGGTCGACGGCGCCGAGGCCGCTGTCACCGGCCACCACGTCGTCGCCGTCGCCGGTGGTCACGGTGTCCTGCCCGGGGCCGCCGGCGACGCGGCTCACCTGGCCGGCCGCCTCCGCGGTGACGATCACGTCGTCGCCGTCGCGGCCGTCCACGTACGCCGGGCCGGTGCCGGTGCGGATCTGGTCCCTGCCGTCGGAGCCGAGGATCACCGCCGCCTTGTCGAACGCGGAGGTCCGGGTGCCGTCGCCGCTGGTGTCACCGTCGCCGAGCAGCAGGATCGACAGGGACGTCTTGTCCGGGTCGGCGACCTGGTAGCCCCGCCCGTCGACGACGACCCGGGCCAGGTTCGGATCGAGGAACTCCTGCTTGCGGCCGAGCGCCTCGACCGCGAAGCCGTCGAAGTCGTCGCTGGCGCCGGCGGTGCCCGCGTCGGCGTAGTGCAGCGCGTACACCTTCACCACGTCACCGGCGTAGGTGCCGCCGCCGTTGTCCCACGCCGGGTCCCCGCGCTGCTCCTTCTTGCCGAACTTGCCGGCGAAGACCACCAGGGTGTCAGCGACCGTGCCACCGAGCTCCGGTGGCTTCGGTTTGCAGTCGGGTTGCGCCCGGAAGTCCAGCAGGGTGGCGTTGACCAGGGTGAAGTCGAAGGTCTTCGAGAACAGGAACAGGTCGATGGTGATGTAGACCTTGAGGAAGACGGAGAGCTGGCCGCTGGTGGTGAACAGGCAGACCGGGTTGACCAGCAGTGCCTGGAGGAACTCGCTGGTCCGGAACTTGCCGTCGTTGTTGGGGTCGTTCCAGCTGAACCCGACGGTGAGCCGGATGCCACCCTCGATGCCCGCCTTGAGGATGAGCACGCTGACCTCGGCCCCGGCGGCGATCTCGCCGCGCAGGGTGACCACCGGGACGGGCGTGCCGCTGCTGTCGGTGGTCTTGAAGTAGAGGCCGTCGAGGAGGCTGACCGCGTCGAGGGCGGTGCCGTCGGTGGCGGCCTCGACGGCGTGCCGGATGCCCGCGGTGTCCAGGCCGGCGATGAACCGGGCGGTCACCGAAGCGCTGCCGGAGAGGGTGACCAGCACCGGCGGCGGGGCGTACACCGGGCCGAACGACTGTCGCCAGCTGAACCCGAGTGACAGCGGCCCGGAGTCGAAGCTGACCAGTTCGACGTCCTGTCCCAGCAGCAGCCCGAACAGTGCGCCCGGGTTGTCGAAGATCGGGAAGGTGAAGCCGGTCTTCTGGGCGTTGGACCTGCCGTCGGTGCCCGGCGCGAACAGCTTCTCCCCGTCGTCGCCGGCGGCGTTGTCCACGGCCGACTTGACCTCGGCCGCGCTCTTCGCCTGGGTGAACGGGTCGCTCCGCTGGATCAGGCTTTCCGCCGAGGCCGGGGAGGCCGCGGTGGTCAGCGCCCTGGCCGGGTCGACCAGGAACTGGCCGAGCGGGATCGAGCAGCTGTCGCCCGTGTCGCAGTCCGGTATCCGGTTCACGAAGGTGATCACGGCCCGGACGGTGTCGACGAAGTCGAGCTTCGGCCCGCCGGTCAGCGTGCTGAACGTCCTGGCCAGCCAGACCAGGGTGATGTCCGGCCCGCCGGTGGCCCTCGACAGGTCCGACAGCACCGGGATCGGCGCGTACAGGGTGTCGATGACCGGCTGGAGCGGTCCGGTGACCGCCTTGAGCTTCTCCACCACCGGCTTGAGGATCTTGCTGAAGAAGGCGCCGGCGTCCAGCGAGATGTCGGTGAAGGTCACCCGGAGCGGGGTGGTGACGCCGTCGCCGGTGGCGGCCAGGGCGCCCTGCTTGTGCGCCAGCTTCCAGGTGAGGCCGAGGCGGGCGCTGACGCCGGGCAGCGCCGAGCCCACCTCGTCGCCGGTGTTCACGACCGCCGCCAGCTTCCAGTCGATGTTGACCTCGGCGGTGAGGTCGGTGGCGATCAGCGAACCGAGGTCGGCGAACTCGGCGAGGGTGAGCTTGGCGTCCGGGTCGGCCGCGCAGTCGGCGGTCACCGTCGGGTCGAAGCAGCTCTTCTCCCCCGTCGAACCCTTCAGGTCGACCCCGAAGTACGCCCGCACCGCCGGCGCGGTGCCCTGCTTGGTCGCGTTCACCTGGATGAAGGCGAGCTGGGCGGCGAGGTCGCCGGTGGTGTCGAACTGGGCGCCGATCTGCACCTCGGGAGTGGTGTCCCCGTCGTGGGTGGGGACGTAGAAGCCCTCGTCCCGGTCGAGCACCAGGTCCAGGTGCAGCTTCCAGCCGAGCTTGGCCTGGATGCCGTCGGTGGCGCCCTTCTTCGCCTTCAGGGACAGGCCGGGGATGCCGAGGTCGAGCGGGACGTTGGCGGTGAGGCACCGGTCCGTGTCGCTGGCGTCCTTGCAGCCGTCGGCGGCCGAGGGCGCGCCGCGGGAGGTGGTGAGCCTGATCCGGATGGACTGGAAGTCCTCCGGCTGGCAGGGCGTCGCTGCCCCGCTGCGGCAGCCGACCACCGCGCTCACGCCCGGGTCGAGGTCGGCCAGCGCCGCGTTGAGGGCGCTCTGCATGCCGGCGCTGTCCAGCGTGGCGTCCGCCAGCGCCGGGCCGATCGCGGCCTTGACGTCCGCGCGCAGCTGGGCGACGAACTTCTGGCCCTGCTGGAGGTCGTCGCCGACCAGGGGCAGCTTGCCGTCGAAGCTGGCCAGCCGCAGCGCCTCCTCCACCTTGGCCAGGTAGCCGTCGATCCCGACGTTGAAGTCGGTGAGCTTCAGCGACAGGTTGGCGAAGCAGGAGGTGAGGTCGGGGGTGTTCGCCGTGGGCGTGAGGTCCAGCCCCATGGTGAAGGTGAGCAGGTTGGTGGCGTCGGCCGGCTCGCAGTTGTTGACGAACAGCGGCGCGCGGGCGCAGACCGGCGTACTCGCGCCACCGACCCCGCCGCCGCAGTCGACGCCGGCGGTGGTGAACGTCGGCGTCAGGCCGAGCAGGTCGCTGACCGGCCCGTCGGCGGCGAGGCCGCCGAGGCCGACGCTGAGGTCGGCCCTGACCGTGGCGAACTCGGGGTCCTTGCCGAGGTCCAGGGCGAGCGGGCCGACCCGGGCGGCGAGGGCCGCGTTGGTCACCCCGCCGCTGACGGTCACCTTGGCCGACGAGGTCTTGTCCAGCAGCGGCGCCGCGTTCAGCTTGAGCGGCAGCAGCAGGCCCAGCTGGACCCGGGCGTCGACGTCGAGGGCGAAGGTGCCGGAGCTGTCCAGGCTGACCAGGTCGCGGGCGCCGTCCCAGGCGAAGGCGAGCGGCCCGGCGGTGCGGACGTCGCGCTTCCAGTCCAGCCCGATCCGCAGGTACGGGCCGCCGGCTCGCTCGTCCAGGGCGAACTGGATCCCGCTGCCCGCGCCGATGGCGTTGTTGAGCAGGTCGAGGGCGTCCTGGAGGGTGTCCGGGGGCGCGGCGAGCAGCTTGTCCAGCGCGTCGGCCAGCTCGGGCCGCAGCGCGTAGGCGGTGCCGTTCTCGGGCTTCGGCGTACCGGCCGCCGCGACCCGCAGGGTCTGGCCGTCCACCCGGTCCAGTACCCGGTACGCCTTGCTGCCGATCACCACGGTCCGGCCGGCCAACCGCTCGTCGAACGCCGCGTCACCGCTGCGGTTGCCGTCCTTGAGCAGGAAGTTCGCGCCATCGGCGAGGAAGGTGACACCCTTGCCGACGCCGCTCTCGTCGGCGCCGAGCAACTCCCGGGCCGAGCGGCCGAGCAGCGGGATCTCGGTGTCCAACGGGCCACTGCCGCCGCCCGGCTGGACGAGCGCGGCGTTGACCAGCCGCAGCGCCTCGACGACGACCGCGAACAGCGCCTTCGGGTCGTCCGGGTTGAAGTCGACGGCGAAGAGCCCGGCCAGGCTGCCGGTGTCCACGACCGGTTGCTCGCCGGCCTGCCAGCTCACGTCGACGCCGACGCCCGTGCCGAGGGCGCCGGTGGCGCCGGGGACGCCGACCGTGACCCGGCCGGTGGTCTTCACCGACGTGGCGACGGCGAGCAGGTTGGCCGGCTCGGACTGCAACCGGCGGAACAGCTCGCCGAGGCTGATGTCCTGGGCCTGCTTGAAGCTGACCTGGAGCATCCGCTGGCCGGCGGCGGCCGGCCCGACGGCGAGGTCACCGCCGAGCTTGACCTTGAGAAAGCCGGCGTTGGCGTAAAAGTCGACCCCGGTGGTGATCGGGAAGTCGGCGGCGAACAGCGGCGTCGCCGGGTCGGTGCGCAGCAGCACCCGGTCCGCGTTGGCGGCCGGACTGCCGAGGTCGTCGCGCAGGTCGAGAACGAGGGTGACGGCGGCGCTGTACTTCGGCTTCACGGTGGCGAAGCTGGCCTGGGCGTTGGCCGTCCGCAGGCCGACCTTCTTGTCCCCGCCGGCCGACTTGGTGAGCGTTCCGGCCAGCTCGACGGCGCCGATGTTGGGGCTGGAGCCGCTGATCACCCAGACGGCGTCGTCGGCCGGCTGGCCGCCGATCCAGTTCCCGGCCAGGGTGACCGAGGTGGCGGTGTTCGCGGCGATGGTGCCGGCCGAGGTGCCGGCGACGACCCGTTGGCCGACCAGCTCGCCCGCGGTGAACCGGTGGTCGTCGGCGGCGAGGCTGAAGCCGTTGGCGCTGAAGGTGGCGCCGCGGCCGGAGATCGAGGCGGCGCCCGGGTCCAGCGGCACCGCGACGGTGGACTCCCGCTCCAGCTTCAGCCGGAAGACCAGCTTGTCTCCCGCGAAGGAGAGGTTGTCCACCGGCAGGCCCTCGGCGGCGAGCAGCTTGACCAACTCCTGGATGGAGCTGAACTTCGGCTGGCCGGCCTTGGCCGGGTCGTCGGTGGCCGGGTCGAACCCGGGGTCTTCGGGCTTGGGGTGGACGTACTTCTTGAGGAAGCCGGTGAGCTTCTCGTTGACCTTCACCGCGTCGGCGAACGTGCCGCGCAGGAACGGCAGGCTGAGGTTGCCGGCCGGGCCGCTCTGCTGCACCCCGCTGAGCAGGGTGGCGAGCTGGGCCAGGCCGGAGGCGAGGTCCAGCGGGCTCATGTTGCGGAACTTGGCGATCGTCTCGTCCAGCCCGGTGGTGGTCACGGTCGGGCTGCCGACGGAGATGTCGTTCCAGTCGACCGCTACGGTCGCGGCGACGGCGGGCAGGTCGAACGGTGTGCCGGAGGTGGCCGCGCCGAGCTTGACCACGCCGTGCACGGAGCCGGGGCCGGGCTCGGTCTCGGTGTCCGAGATCCGGCCGCCGCCGGAGTTGTCCAGGGCGACCTGCACCAGCCCGGCGAGGGAGCCGGCGGCGCCCAGCTCGCCGGTGCCGGGCCCGCCGGCGGTGTCGAAGGCGAGCCGGCCGTCGCCGTTCGGGTCGGTGAGGGTGACCTTGACGTGACTCCGGGCGGTCAGCGTGCTGCCGGCGGTCAGCGCGACACCGAGGATGCCGACCGAGGCGGTGGCCTGGTCCAGGTCGGCGCGGAGGTTTGCGGCGGCGTCGACGTCGATGCGCGGGGTGTCCCCGTCACGGACCAGGTAGGTCTCCCCGGCGGCGGTGTGCCGCGCCTTCAGGTGCAGCGTCGCCCAGCCGGTGACGTCGACCGCCTTGGCCACGGTCACCCCGCCGACGGCCAGGTCCTTGTCGGTGACCTGCCGCTTGGTGGTGAGCAGTACGTCGAGCAGGTGGTCCCCGCCGCTGGTGCTGACCGCGCTGGTGAGCCGGGTGCCGCCGCCCAGGTCGACGTCGTCCTTGGTCAGTCCGCTCGCCAGCGCGTCGGAGGCCTTGCGGGCGAGCCTGTCGGTGTCCACCAGCGCGCCGGGGCTCACCCCGAGCAGGGGCAGCGGCTGACCGAGCAGGCCGACCCGGGACAGTCCGCCCTCCGCCCAGGTGGCGGTCCGCGACATCAGGTCCTTGAGCGCGGTTTCCCACGCCTCGTCCGCCTGGGCGGGCGCCGCGGTCCACACCAGAGCGAGCGCGGCGGCCACCACCGTCGCTGTCAGGCCGGCGAGCAGCCGCCGTAGTGCCACCATGAGCCACCTCGTTCCTCGATGGCCGTCACCGACGGCGCTGGTCCCGCGCCAGCACATCGATCGCGGAAGGGACCCACAACGACTGTGTCGAGATGGTGACAGAGCGTCAGGCCGATCGGTCGACGGCAGTTCACCGAGGGTGCCGTCCCCACTGGGCGCTCAGCTCATCAAATCGACCGACCCGGATGGAAGGATCGGCCGCCGACGGGGCGCGCGGGCGGCCCGCCGCTGTCCGCCGCCCTGCGGGCGGCGTCAGAACGGCGCGTCCACCGCCAGCCGCCGCACCTGGGTCAGGTACGGGTCCAGCTCCCCCACCTCGAACCGGCAGGTGCCGATCACGTGCCAGAACTGGCCGCCCGGGTCGCCGTCCAGCTTGTACCGGCCGTCCGGGCTGACCGCCGCCCAGCCGGCCGGCAGGCCGATCAGGGTGGCCCGCAGCTGGGCGTGCTCCGGGTCGGCGACGTCCCACAGCCGGACGGTGCCGTCGTCGCCGGCGCTGGCGAGCAGGCTGCTGTCCGGGCTGAACGCCACCGACCAGACCCGCCGGGTGTGCGCGGCCAGCGTGCCGTGCAGCCGACCGGTGCCCGGATCCCACAACCGGATGATCAGGTCGTCGCCGGCGGTGGCCAGCAGCGCCCCGTTCGGGCTGAACGCGCAGGACCAGAGCCGGCCGGTGTGCTCGGTGAGCACGGTCCGCCGCTCCCCGGTGAGCGCGTCCCACACCACGGCGGTGCCGTCGTTGCTGGCGCTGGCGAGCAGCGTCCCCTCCGAGTTGAAGCAGACCGCGTACACCCGGTCGGTGTGCTGTTCGAGGGTGAGCCGGCAGGTGGCGCCGGCCGCGTCCCAGAGCCGGACGAGCCGGTCGTCGCAGCCGGTGGCGATGGTCTCGCCGTCCGGGCTGAACGCCACGGCCCGGACCCGGCCCCGGTGCGGGGTGAGGGTGGCGAAGTGCCGGCCGGTCCGGCGGTACCAGAGCCGGACCGTGTCGTCGTCGTTGGCGGTGGCCAGGGCGTCGCCGTCCGGGCTGAACGCGGCCGCCCAGACGTGGTCGGTGTCCACGTTGAGCTCACGCTCGTCGGCGCCGGTGTCGGTGTTCCACAGGTGCACCCCGCCGTCACCGCTGGGCGAGGCGACCAGCGGCTCGCCCGGGCAGAAGACCGCCGAGAGCAGCCGGTCGGCCGGGCTGGCGAGCTCCCGGACCAGCCGGCCGGTACGCGGCTCCCAGAGCCGCACCACGCCGTCGTTGCCGCAGGCCGCGAGGACCTCGCCGTCGTCGCGGAAGGACAGCGCGGTGACCCGCCGGCCGTGCCCGCGCAGGGTGTGCTGGAGCTGCCCGCTGTGCACGTCCCACAGCCGGGTGGTGCCGTCGTTGCTGCTGGTCGCCACCTGGGCCTGGTCGGGCCGCCACGCCACCGGCCAGACCGAGCCGCGGTGCCGGGTCAGCTCGTGCCGGAGCTGGCCGTCGGCGGTCTCCCAGAGCTGGATGGCGCCGTCGCTGGCGGCGGTGGCGAGCAGGGTGCCGTCCGCGTTGAACCGGACGCTGTAGATCGCGCCGCGCTGCCGGCCGAGCACCCGGACCGGCCGTCCGGTCTCCACGTCCCACAGGCGCAGCGCGCCGTGGGTGTCGCCGGTGGCCATCAACCCGCCGTCGGGGTGGACGTCGAGGGCGTACACGTCGGCCTCGTGGCCGCGCGGCTGGCGCAGCAGCTCGCCGTCCGTGGCCCGGCGGATCCACACCCGGCCGTGCTGGCCGACCGCGACCAGGGTGCGGCCGTCGGGGGTGTGCACCACCCGGTACACCACCTCCGGCTCGCGTACCTCGAAGGCGAGCCGGCCGGAGACGATGTCCCAACCGCGGACCACACCGGCGCTGTCGACCACCACGATCCGGCGGCCGTCCGGGCTGAACGAGGTGCCCCAGATCGGCGCCGCATGGCCGGGCCACTCGTGGCGCAGTCGGGCACTGCCGGTGTCGTAGAGCCGGACCACGCCCGCCGCATCGCCCACCACCAGCCGGCCCCGCGCGCCGTCGGTGAGCAGCGGCCACACCCAGCCGGCGAAGACGTCCTCGATGACGTGCCGCACGTCGCCGTGGTCGGCGTCCCACAGCCGTACGGTGACGTCGGCCGCGCCGGTGACGAGCTGGTGCGAGGCGGTGTCGAAGCGCACCGCGTACACCCGCCCCCGGTGGCCCTGCAACGTGCGCACCGGCAGGCCGGTGGCCGTGTCGCAGATCAGCACACCACCGTCGTCGCTGCCCACCGCGAGCACCGCCCCGTCCGGGCTGTACGCGACCGGCACCGGCAGCCGGCCCACCTCGAAGCCGTACGAGACGCCGACAGCCGGCGGGGCGAGACCGGGCGCCACCGGACGGCCGGGGGCGACCACCGCGCCGCGCAGCTCCGGCGCGCGCAGCAGGGCGGCGTCGGCGTTCACGTCGATCAGCGCGGCCCGGTGCCAGCGGCTGCCGGAGATCCGGGCGCCGCGCAGGTCGGCCCGGAACAGCCGGGCCCCGCCCAGTTCGGCCCCGCGCAGGTCGGCCCGGGCGAGCCGGGTCTGGTCCAGCCGCGCGCCACGCAGCCGGGCGTGCTCCAGCCGGGACTCGGTCAGGTTGGCGGCGACCAGACGGGTGTCGGTCAGGTCCGCCCCGGTGAGGTCGGCCCCGGCCAGCTCCCGGTGGGACAGGTCCTCGCCGCGCAGCACCGCACCGCGCAGGTCGGCCAGGCCGGGCAGGCGCAGCCGGGCACTGAGCCGCAGGGCGTTGGCCCGGACCGTCTCCCCGGCGGTCTCGTCGCCGAGCACCCGCGACGTCCATGCGGTACACCGGGCCGGGTCGGTGAGGTCGCCGAGGAACTCCACGGTCAACGCGGAGAGTGGACGTGCGGCCAGGGCGGACGGCTCCTCGCCCCGGTTGAGCTGCGCGGCGATCCCCTCGGCGACCAGCCACTCCATCACCGAGGCGTGGATGAACCCGAAGAGCCCGTCGTCGGTACGGACCAGCAGGCTGCCGGCGCCGATCGCGTGCGCGGCCTGAGGGCCGGACAGCCGCGACTCGGCCAGCCCGGCGAGCTGGCCGGTGGCCTCGGTCAGCTCGGCCAGCCGCAGGTACGACTCGCCGCTCTCCCAGAGCTGGAAGGCGAGTCGGCCCACCGCGTGCCACAGCTCGGGGCGGCGCAGGCTCACCGGCGCGCCCGGGATGCCCTGGGTCCGCCGCTCCTCGAAGTCCAGCCAGGCTTCGAGGATCTCCCGGTAGAGCGTCGCCGCGCTGAACGTGCCGCCGGCCTTGGCCACGGCGGCCAGCCGACCCTCGTCGAGGTTGGCGATGAAGCCGAGCATGCGCGGGTTGCGGGACAGGCCGAGCAGATCCTTCACCCCGGCGAGCAGGTCCAGCCGGTCCCGGGCGGCCCGCTCGTCCCCGCCGTAGCGGTGGCGCAGGAAGGTCTCGATCTGGCCGGGGGTGAAGTCCTCGATGGCCAGCACCCGGCGGTGCGGCAGCAGGCCGACCCGCTCGCCGAGCGCGGTCAGCACCTGCGAGTTGGTCTTGAAGTGCTGGGTGCGGCTGCTCACCACGATCTTGGCGTTGCCCTCGGCGGCCTGCAGCAGCGTCTCCAGGTGGTCGGCGGCCCGGTCGTAGGTCACCCGCGCCACCAGCTCGTCGAAGCCGTCGAAGAGCAGCACGATCCGGCCCTGACGCAGCATGTAGCGGAACGCCTTGAGGTCGATCACCTGCTCCCCGTGGTTGGCCAGGTGCGCGGCCACCAGGCCGTCGACCGAGTGCGCCTTGTCCAGCGCGCGCAGCTCCACCAGGATCGGGATCAGGTCGGGGGCGGCAGTGGGCAGCCGCCGGGCCACCTCGCGCAGCGCGAACGTCTTGCCCCGACCGAAGTCGCCGAGGACCAGCGCGAACCGGCCGTCCGGCGCGGAGGCCAGTTCGAGCAGCTCGTCCACCACGTCGTCACGGACCTGCTGGTCGGTGCCGACCAGGTGGCGGTAGCGCTGCGGCACGTACTGGCCGGGCGGGTAGAGCCGGTCGGCCTGCAGCCGGGCGGTCTGTGCGGCGACGTACTCGCGCAGGTCGAGCAGGCCCTGGAACTCGGTCAGGTGCAGCACCCGGATCCCCCGCCGCTGGGCCTCCTCGGCCAGGCCGCGCGGCACCCGGTCGCCGTCGTAGACCAGTTCGGAGGGGATCTCCGGGTCGGTGGCGTGCACCCGGCGGGCGAAGTGGTCGACGTCGGCGGCGGTGGGGGTGCCCACGTGGGCACCGACCCGCTGCTGCCGGACCACCCCGTCGGCCCGGTAGGTGACGAACAGGTGCGGGGGCTCGACGGAGACCCGCCGGACCAGCACCCGGTCGTGGCGCGCCTCGCAGACCTCGGCGAGCCGGTCGAGCAGCCGGTGCAGCGGGGCGGGCGCGACCACGGCCGGCGCGGCGGACGGACCGTCGGCCGGCGCGCCCTGGGTGGGCCCCTCCGCCGCGGTCGGCAGCCGCGGGTCGGGCACCTGCGCCGGACCGACCGCCCCGAAGGTCGCCTCGGCCCGCGACCAGCCCACCGCCGTCGGCTCGCCCACGTCGTGCCGGTCGTCGCGGCCCAGCACCCAGCGGGTCAGCCCGTCGGCGGCCAGCCGGAGCACCTGCGCCCGGCCGTCCCGGGAGATGGTGGCCAGCGGCACTCCCGGGTCGACCCGCGCGCCGGGCGCGGCGTCGGAGAGGAGCAGGTTGAGCATCGGCCCGACCAGGCGGTGGAACGAGGCCCGGTCGCGCAGCGTCACCCCGTCCGGGACGGCCAACTCCTCGGCGTACGGGGTGCGCGCGCCGGGGCCGTGCGCCATCGCGCCCAGCCGCAGCCAGCCGGACTGCTGGTAGTGCCGCAGCCGCTGGGCGAACCAGGTGGACTGGGCCTCGCCGAGGAAGCCGTACCGGTCCTCCTCGCGGTGGGTGACGGCGATGGTGGAGTTCAGCCCGGCCACCACCACCCGCAGGTCGGGCACGGGGAACAGCGTCCACGGCTGCTCGCTGTCGAAGATCCGGTCCTCGAGGCCCTGGTACAGCTCGTCGAAGAGGCGCGCGTAGTGGCGCCACTTCGGCCAGTACGGCGGCTGCGGGTCGACGTCGTCGGCCTCGCAGGTGGCGAAGTACGCGCGGCTGGCGGCCATGGTGACGTCGCGGGGGCCCGGCACGACCACGAGGCGGTGCGGCTCCAGGCCGAGCAGCACCCGCAGGCCGGTGAGGAAGGTCAGTGCGTCGGAGAACTCCCGGGGGCTGCCCGACTCGGTCAGGTTGCCGGACACCACCAGCAGGTCCGGCCGGGGCACCCCGTCGTTCAGCAGCAGGGTGAGGTCACCCATCAGGTGTTCCTGGAGCTCGCCGGGGGTGACCGGCGCGCCCGGGGCGATGACGCCCCGACCGAACCGTGGCCCGGCCACCTGGAGCACGGTGAGCGCGCCACGGGCCACCGGCGTGACGGTCGCGGAGGGCGGGAAGGGCGGCGGGTTGATCGGCGTACGCCGGGCGCGGCGCGGCGCGGGTGGGCCGGCGGCCGGGGTGGCGAGCACCCCGGCCGGGTCGGCGGGGTGGTGCGGGAAGGCCGGTTGCCGGGCCGGCTTGGCCCGGCCGTCGAGCGCCTCCCGGATCCGGTCGAGCACCCGGCCCCGCGCCTGCGCCGGGTCGCTGACCCCGACCAGGTCGACGTACGTGATGGTGGCCAGCAGACCATCGATCGGGCAGTCCTCCACCCGCACGGTGACCAGCTTGTTGCCGGTGCCGTCCGGGTCGGCGCGCAGCGCGGCCTGCCACTCCAGCTTGCCGTACGTGGAGTGCAGGTAGCGCTCGGAGAGGACCGCCACCACGACGGCCGCCTCCCGGACGCCCCGGTCCATGAAGTCGATGAAGTTGGTGCCGGCCACGAAGTCCCAGGCCTGGAGCAGCGTGCGGTAGCCGGCGGCCTCGAACTCCCAGGCCAGCCAGGTCGCCCAGCGCTCGTCGGCCGGAGAGTAGCTGATGAAGAAGTCGATGGGGCGGTCGGACCGGGTGGGGTGCGCGCCTACAGCCACCTGGCCATTATGGCCACTCAGGGTCAATCCGTGGCCACCGTCGGCAGCCGCGTCGGGCGGGGCCGACCCGGTGCCGGTGTGGGAGGATCATCCCTCGTGGAGACCGTCGGCGAGCCGCCGTCCGCCGCGCCGGACCGATCCCGCTGGGGCCGGCTGCACGTGCTCGACTGGATCGCGATCGGGCTCGCGGGGGTCGGGCTGGTCTGCGTCCTCACCGGACTGCTCCCGCGGGCCGACGCCGAGGCCACCGTACGCCGGATCGTTCCCATCCTGATCTTCCTCGGCACGGTGGTGGTGCTGGCCGAGCTGACCGCGGTGGCCGGGGTCTTCGACGCGCTCGCCGCCCGGGTGGCGATCGTCGCGCGGGGCAACTACCGCGCGCTGTTCTGGCTCTGCGTCGGGTTCGCCTCGGTCACCACCATCGCGCTCAACCTGGACACCACGGCCGTGCTGCTCACCCCGGTGATGATCGCGCTGGCCCGGAAGCTGGGCGTGCCGCCGACGCCGCTGGCGATGACCACGGTGTGGCTGGCGAACACGGCCAGCCTGCTGCTGCCCGTGTCCAACCTGACCAACATCCTGGCCAGCGACCGGATCGGCCTGGATCCGGTGCCCTGGGCGGCCCGGATGTGGTGGCCGCAGGCGGTCGCCATCGCGATCACCATGCTGCTGCTCTGGTGGTGGTACTGGCGGCCGGCGCGGGCCGGCGCGGACCCGTTCGTCCCGCCGCCCCCGCACGTGCCGCCGGATCCGGTGCTCTACCGCACCGCGCTCGCCGCGTGCCTGCTCTTCGTCGCCGGGATCCTGGTCGGCGTCCAAATCGGACTCGCCTCCGGGGCGGCCGCCGCGATCCTGGTCGCCGGTTTCGCCGTGCGCGCCCGGGGCAGCCTGCGACCCGCGTTGATCCCGTGGCGGCTGCTGGTCTTCGTGACCGGACTGTTCCTGGTGGTGCAGACCATCGGCCGGTACGGGCTGGACACCGTGATGGGCACGCTGATCGGCGGCGACCAGGGCGCCGAGGGTGCGCTGCGCGCCGGCGGGGTCGGCGCGCTCTTCGCCAACGTGGTCAACAACCTGCCCGCGTACGTCGCCGGGGAGGCGGTGATCGCCGTCGACCACCACACCCAGCTGCTGGCCCTGCTGGTCGGCACGAACGTCGGCCCGCTCGCCACCCCGTGGGCGTCGCTGGCCACCCTGATCTGGTACGAGCGCTGCCGCGCCGCCGGGGTGGCCGTGCCGCTGGGCCGGTTCGTGGCCACCAGCGCCGCACTGGCCGCCGTGGCCACCACCGCGACCGTCGCCGCCCTGCTGGTGGGTCCGTGACGGGCCCCGTCACCATCGTGCACGCCTGCCGGCGGGCCGGGCGGGGCGGCAGCCCGACCGCCGTGGTCGACGAGACGTCGTCGACCGACGCCGACCGGCGGGCGGTGCCGGTCGCGGCGGGCACCTCGCACGCGGTGTTCCTCTCCCACGCGACGCGGGGCGTCGTGCCGCTGCGTTTCTTCACCGCCACCGGGGAGTTGCCGGCCTGCGGGCACGGCACGGTGGCCGCGCTGGCGGTGCTCGCCGAACGGTCCGGCGCCCGGGAGTACGAGACCGTGCTGCGGTCGGGCGGCCGTACGTTCGTCGGCCGCGCCACCGTCGCCGGCAGCCGGTGCGAGGCCTTCTTCGATCCCGGACCGGTGGAGCTGCGCGTCGCCGCCCCGGCGGAGCGCGCGTCGGTCCTGTCCGCCCTGGGTCTCGGTCCCGGGGCACCGTGCCGGGTCGCCTCGGTGGGCCGGCCGCGGCTGCTGGTGGAGGTGCCCGACCGCACCGCCCTGGCGGGCCTGGCCCCCGACCTCGACCGCCTGCGGGAGGCGTGCGACCGGTCGGGCCTGTTGGGTTGCTACGTCCACAGCGCGCCCGCACCGGACGGGCGCGTCGCGGCGCGGATGTTCGCCCCGTCGATCGGGGTTCGCGAGGACATCGCCAACGCCAACAGCACCGCCTGCCTGGCCGCGCACCTGGCCGGGCGGGGCCGGTGCGCGCTGGCGGTCGACATGGGCGACTCGCTCGGCGAACCCTCGACCGTGGTCGCCACCGCCCGCCCCGGCCCCGCCGGCCCACTGGTCCTGGTCGGCGGCGCCGCGACCGTCACCGGGAGCCTGTCCCCCGGCTGATCCGCCGGGCTACCGCTGCTCTGGTCGCGGGGTCCGCTCCGGCGCGACGCCCGCGTACCGGGCGCGCATCACCTCGCTCGCGGCGGGGCCGGCGGCGAAGACGAACTTCTCCGGGTCCAGCGGTCGCCCGGTCGCCCGGTCGACCACGACCGGTTCGACCTCGGCGCCGGTCTCCCGGTCGATGAGGATCATGCTGCGCCGCTCGGGTGCGAGTCGGGAGTTGCCCCAGGCGGCGAGCGCCACGATCACCGGGCGCAGGCTGCGGCCCAGGTCGGTGAGGACGTACTCGTAGCGGTCCGGATGGGTCTGGTAGCGGCGGCGCTCCAGCAGCCCGCTGGCGGTGAGGGTCCGCAGCCGGCTGGTCAGCATGCTGGAGGAGATCCTGAGGTTCTGCTGGAACTGCTCAAACCGGGTGTAGCCGTCGAAGGCGTCGTGCAGGATCAGCAGGGTCCACCACTCGCCGACCACGCCGAGGGTCGCCGAGAGCGGGCACTCGCGGTCTTCCAGGCGGATCTTCCCTGCCATGCGCGCTCCTCCGAGTTGGTGCTAATGTAGCAGTGACTCACTTCTAGTTCAGCAGTTACACGATACGACGCCGCCGGGCATCCGTACCGCGCTGCCCGAGGAAAGGATCTGCGATGGAGCGGCACCTGCCTGACCGGGACTCACTGGCCGGCCGGCGGGCCCTGGTCACCGGGGGCACGAAGGGCGCCGGGGCGGCGATCGCCGACCGGCTGCGCGAGGCGGGGGCGACGGTCTGGGTGACCGCCCGCAACCAACCGCCCGGCTACCCGCATCCCGACCTGTTCATCGCCGCCGACACCGCGACCGTCGACGGCGCGGAGGCGGTCGCCGAGCGGCTGTCGCCAGCCGGCGGCGTGGACATCCTGGTGCACGTGGTGGGCGGCTCGCACGCCCCGGGCGGCGGCTTCGCCGCCCTCGACGAGGCGACCTGGCTCGCGGAACTCAACCTCAACCTGCTCGGGGCGGTACGGCTGGACCGCCGGCTCGTCCCCGCCATGATCGAGTCGAGGCGCGGCGCGATCGTGCATGTCTCCTCGATCCAGCGGCGCAAGCCGCTGCACGAGGCCACCCTGGCCTACGCCGCGGCGAAATCCGCGCTGACCACGTACAGCAAGGGTCTCGCCAACGAACTCGCCCGGCACGGCATCCGGGTCAACAGCGTGGCGCCGGGGTTCATCCAGACCTCGGCGGCCGACGCGCTGATCGACCGGCTCGCCGCCGCCTCGGCCGTCGACCGCGAAACCGCCCTCGATCAGTTGATGGACAGCCTCGGCGGCATCCCGCTGGGCCGTCCCGCCCACCCGGCGGAGGTGGCCGACCTGGTCGCCTTCCTCGTCTCGGACCGCGCCTCGGCGATCGTCGGCGCCGAGCACGTCATCGACGGCGGCACCATCCCGACGGTCTGACCCGTCCCGACCACCGAGGAGCAATCCCATGAGCACCGCACCCGACATCATCCGCCGCTACTTCGAGCTGGCCGGCCAGGCCGACAAGGACGCATACTTCGCCCTCTTCGCCGACGACGCCGTGGTCGAGGACGAGGGAAGGACCCACCGGGGCATCGCCGAGATCCGCGAATGGCGCCGGGAGACGCCGCTGGTCTCCTACGAGATCACCGACGTCGAGGAGACCCCAGCCGGCACCGTGGTGACCGCCACCATCAGCGGCGACTTCCCCGGCAGCCCGTTCGCCGGCCTGAAGTTCCGGTTCGAGGACTACGACGACGCCCACGTCCGCCAGCTGCGTATCGCCCCCTGACCGGCTGGCCCACCGGGTCAGCGGGTCCGGCGGGACAGCCGCCGGGCGACGTACAGCAGCGCGCTGGCGGCGAAGAGCCCGGCGCTGACCGCCAGCCACTGGCCGAACCGGGCCCGGGGCGCCATGCCGGTCGCCGCGGCGTACGTGCCGTCGCCCAGACCGAGGACCCCGGGCAGGTAGACCAGGAAGAGCAGCCCGACGCCGAGGGCCGGGACCCGGAGGTGGTTCAGCAGCGACGGGCTTGCGCCCCGCCGCCAGGTGACCCGCAGCGCCCGGTCGACCGACGCGTACGCCGGGAAGAGGACCAGGTCGTGCGCAATCGCCGCGCCCACGAACCACAGCAGCATCCGGCCGGCCGTCGGCTCGCCGGCCAGCCGCAGCGCGATCCAGCCGGTCACCGCGAAGCAGCCGAGCAGGAGCAGCAGGTGCCAGGGCGCGGCGCCGTACGCCCGGCGGAACTCAGCCATCGCCGCGCCCCTGGAAGGTGATCTCCTCGACCCACTTGGTGCAGTGCACCCCGGGCAGCGCGGGCACGATGATCCGTGCCGGGTAGCCGTGGTCGGGGCTGAGGTCGACGCCGTTGACCCGCAGGGCGAGCAGCGCGTCGGCGTCGGCCACCTGGTTGCCCTGGAGGGTCGCCTGGCGGAACAGGCCGCCCCGTTCCAGGGACCGGACGTGCGCCCGGTCCGGTTCACCGGGGCCGACCAGCGCGGCGAGGTCGCGCAGCCGGACCCCGGTCCAGGTCTGGGAGGTGGACCAGCCCTCCACGCAGGCGATCGGCAGGGTCGCCGTGTGCTGCGTCATGGCGAGCAGCCGGCCCCGGTCGAGCGTGACGGTGCGGTCCGCGCCGCGCAGGGTCAGCCGCCAGCCCGGGCCGGTCTGGTCCGGGGTGACGCCGGCCGCGGCGACGCTGCGGTTGACCGGGAAGCCGGTCGGTCCGTCGGCGATCCGCCGGCCCCGCGGCAGCAGCAGCGCGGTGCGCCGCAGCGCGTCGACGCTCTGCCCGACGGTCAGCGCCGCCAGCAGGAGAGACCCGCCGCCGACCAGGGCCAGCACTCCGCGCCGGCTCATCGTCGCCGGCCCGGGCCGCGGGGCCACCAGGCCGTCCGGATCCGCCGGCTCCGGCCGCGTCCGGTCGAGCGGGGTACGCCCGAAGCCGGGCCCGCGCAGCGCGGCGACCAGCCGGGGCAGCTTGATCGCCACGTGGGTGACCAGGGCGGCGGTGAAGACCCAGGCGCCGTACCAGTGGGCGGTGTAGAAGTCGAAGCCGAACAGGTACGCGTACTGGATGTTCAGCAGGCCGGTGGCGATCTGGAAGAGGATTCCACCGACCAGCAGCAGCAGTGACAGCCGCTCCACGACCTGGGCGACCGAGCGGGCCGGCGGCCAGTCGAAGAGCTTGGGCACCACCGACCAGAGCTTGCCGAGCACCACCGGCACGAGCACGATGCCCAGCGTCACGTGCAGCCCCTGGGTCACCCGGAACAGCCAGGCGGGTCGGGTCGGCCAGTCGAAGACCGGCGGGTGCAGCCAACCCACGTCACGGGGAAGCGCCTGGTCGAAGCGGGGCCCGTAGGCGATCCAGTCGAGCAGCCCGGTGACGATCACCAGGGGCAGGCCGACCAGGAGCGCCACGCCGAGCACCGAGGTCAGCCAGGGCCCGCGGACCGGGCTGCGCCAGGCGTGGGCGACCGCGTCGGCACCGGGCGGCCGGTGCCGGTCCAGCCCGCGCCACAGCCGGGCCGGGGCGGCGTACGGCGGACCGTCCGGACCGGCCGGTGCGGGTGGGCTGGCGGGCACTTGTCCTCCTCGGTGCGTCGTCCGGGCCTGAGCCAGACGCTAGACGCCGCAGCCGCCGGCCGGTCCGGTTTGCCGCATTACCGAAGCCTTACCGCCGTCTCTTACGGAGTGCTGACGTCCACCGCGAACCGCCCGACCGGGACCCCGCGGTGCCCTAGCGTGGGCGCATGCGGGTACTGGTCACCGGCGCCGCCGGCTTCATCGGATCACAGATCGCCGACCTGCTGGTCGCCGAGGGACACGAACCGGTCTGCCTGGACGCGCTGCTGCCCCAGGCGCACGGTGGCGCGCTGCCGGAGTGGTCCCGGCGGCACGACCCGGTGGTCGGTGACGTCCGCGACGCCGCGCTGCTGGACCGCCTGCTGATCGGGGCCGACGCGGTCTGCCACCAGGCGGCGATGGTGGGGCATGGCCTGGACCCCTCGGACGCCCCGGAGTACGCCAGCCACAACGATCACGGCACGGCGGTGCTGCTCGCGGCGATGCACCGCGCCGGGGTGACCCGGCTGGTGCTGGCGAGCTCGATGGTGGTCTACGGCGAGGGGCGCTACACCTGCACCCGGCACGGCGTGGTCCGGCCCGCGCCGCGCCGCACCGCCGACCTCGCCGCCGGCCGGTACGACCCGACCTGCCCCGAGTGCGGCGGCACCCTCGACCCGGCCCTGGTCCCCGAGGACGCCCCGCTGGAGCCGCGCAGCACGTACGCGGCCAGCAAGCTCGCTCAGGAGCACTACGCCGCGGCGTGGGCCCGGCAGACCGGGGGCGGGGTGTGGGCGCTGCGCTACCACAACGTCTACGGGCCCCGGATGCCCCGCGACACCCCGTACGCAGGGGTCGCCTCGCTGTTCCGCTCGGCGCTGGCCGACGGGCGGCCGCCCCGGGTGTACGAGGACGGCCGGCAGCGCCGCGACTTCGTGCACGTCACCGACGTGGCCCGGGCCAACCTGCTGGCGCTCACCGCGCCCACCCCGGACGGCCTGGTCCCGGTGAACGTCTGCTCCGGGGAGCCACGCACCGTCGGCGACCTGGCCGTCGCCCTCGCCCGGGTGATGGGCGGCCCGGCTCCGGAGGTGGTCGGTGGGGCGCGGGCGGCCGACGTCCGGCACGTGGTGGCCGATCCGAGCCGGGCGCGGGAGCTGCTCGGCTACACCGCCCTGGTCGGCTTCGTCGACGGGGTGACCGCCTTCGCCACCGATCCGCTGCGCGAACCCGCCGCCCTGGTCGGCTGACCCGACGACGAGGGCGGCCGGGTGTCACAGGCAGGTGGGCCGGCGCGGCGGCCGCTCAGGAGACCGTGAGGAGCAGATGGTTGACGGCGAGCGCGGTGAGCGCCTGCCCGACCAGCCACCAGCGGCGGGCCGGTGCCGGCAGGTGCGCGACGGCGACCAGCAGCCACACCACGAACGGCAGCCAGATCCGCTCCACCTCAGCCTTGCTCATCCCGGACAGGTCGGCGGCGAGCACCACCGACGCGGCGGCGGCGGGCAGCAGGACCGTCGGCCCGAGCCGGGCCGCCCGCGCGACCAGCCACCGGCCCGGCGCGGTCAGCGCCGCCGGCTCGCGTCCGGGCAGGCTCAGCCGCGCCACCGCTCGGGACATGGTCGGACGGGTGGCGGGCCCGGGCCGGGGTCGGTCGTCGCGCGGTTGCCGGTCGCGCTTGGACGCGACGTCGGGCGAACGCCAGACGGCCCGCGCGGCAAGCGCCGCGCGGCGCAGCGCCGGCCCGAGCACCGGCCCGGCGGAGAGCAGCAGCGCCGCCAGGTTTGCCCAGACCCAGTAGCCGTACGGGCGGTCCGCCGCCCAGCCCTGGTAGTACCGCTCGACGACCCGGTCGTACCCCTCCCACCAGCGGAAGCCGGCCAGCACGAACAGCGCGGTCACCGCGACGACGCCGGCCGTCGCGGCGAGCGCCGCGGCCCGGCGGCGGTCGCGGCGCAGCGCCAGCACGGCCACCGCCAGCGCGCCGACCAGCACGAACCCGTACGACAGGTGCAGCGCGAAGCCGAGCAGCAGGCCGCCGGCCAGCGCGGCGACAGGTCCACGGACCGCCAGCAGGGCGAGACCGGCGGCGACCACGCCGGTGAAGATCGCGTCGCCGGAGGCGCCCAGCCAGACCGCGCCCGGCAGCAGCACCAGGAACGGCAGCACCGCCCGGGCCGCGTCGGCGGCCCCCAGTGCCCGCAGGGTGACCGGGACCGACACCGCGGCGGTCGCCCCGACCAGCACGCAGCACAGCGCCGCGGCGGTGCCGCCGCCCAGGCCGATCCGGTCCAGCCAGACGAAGACCAGCAGCGCGCCCGGCGGGTGGCCGGCGGTGTGGGTGGACCACGAGTCGGGCTGGAAGTCGAGGATCCGGCCGGTGAAACCGGCCAGCATCCGGGGGATGTCGACCACCCCGGGCACCTCGTGCAGATACTCCGCCTGCACGGTGAGCCGTCGGGTCAGCCCCGCCGACCAGCCGTCCACCAGGGCCAGGGACAGCGTCCAGGCGACCGCCGCCAGCCAGCCGGCCGCCAGCAGCGGCCCCCACCGGGCGGTACGCGCCCAGGGCAGACCCGGCCCGAACACGGCCGCGGCGATCAGCACCGCCGGCAGGGTGCCCCAGCCGGCGTGCGGTCGCCAGGTGGCGTAGAGCGGCGCGGCGTCCGCGTGCAGGCCCACACCGCGCCGGTTGAGCACCAGCCCGACGACGACGGCGGCGGCGAGCAACGCCGCCTCGACGGCCAGCGCGTACCGGTCGCCCCGGCTGCGGGGCACGGCCCGGTCCGCGGGGGCGACCCGGGTCAGCATGGGTGCGGCTCTCATGACGACCGGACGGTACGGCGTGTGCGGAGACCGCGCCCGCCAAACCGTCGACACGTCACCGGACGGTAAGAAATCCCTGCTCGGTAAGGGTTCCGTAAGCACGATCGGGGCGTGCGCGGGCGCGCGGCGGCCTAGCGTCGGCGACATGCCGACACAGATCGACGTGGTACTGCCGTGCCTCGACGAGGCCGCCGCCCTGCCGGGCGTGCTGACCGCGCTGCCGCCCGGCTACCGGGCGATCGTGGTGGACAACGGTTCCCGGGACGGCTCGCCCGAGGTGGCCGCCCGGCACGGCGCCCGGGTGGTCCACGAACCCCGCCGGGGCTACGGGGCGGCCGTGCACGCCGGGATCGAACACGCCGAGACGGAGCTGGTCTGCGTCCTCGACGCCGACGGCTCCTTCGACCCCGCCGAGCTGCCCGCCCTGGTCGCCCCGGTGGCGGCCGGCACGGCGGACCTGTCGGTGGGCCGGCGCCGGCCGGTGCGCGCCGGGGTCTGGCCGTGGCACGCCCGGGCCGGTACGGCGCTGGTCGCCGCGCTGCTGCGGCAGCGGGGGGTGCCGCTGCGCGACCTCAGCCCGATCCGGGTGGCCCGGCGGGAGGCTCTGCTCGCCCTCGGGGTCACCGACCGGGCCTTCGGCTACCCCCTCGAACTGATGATCCGGGCCGCGGCAGCCGGCTGGCGGATCCACGAGCGGGATGTCGCGTACGCCCCGCGCGCCGCCGGCACCCGGTCCAAGGTTTCCGGCTCGGTACGCGGCACGCTGCGGGCCACCCGCGACTTCGTCGCCGTGCTGCGTCACGTGGAGGGTCGACGGTGACCGTCCTGCTGGTGGTGGCCAAGGCCCCGGTGGCCGGGGCGGTCAAGACCCGGCTCTGCCCACCCGCCACCCCGGCGCAGGCGGCCCGGATCGCCGCCGCCGCGCTGCGCGACACCCTGGACGCCGTCGCCGCCACGCCGGGCGTCACCCCGGCGCTCGCGCTGGCCGGCCGGCTCGCCGATGCCGAGGACGGCGCGCAGCTCACCGCCGCGGTGGCCGGTTGGCCGGTCCTGCCGCAGCGGGGCGACGACTTCGCCGCCCGGCTCGCGCACGCCCACGCCGACGTGGCGGCCGCGTACCCGGGACGACCGGTGCTCCAGATCGGCATGGACACCCCGCAGCTGACCGCGGCGCGACTGGCCGCGGCCGTACGCCGGTTGGCGGCGCCCACCACCGACGCAGTGCTGGGCCGGGCGGCCGACGGTGGCTGGTGGGCGCTGGGCCTGCGCGACCCGCGGCACGCGGCCGTGCTGCGGGCGGTGCCGATGTCCACGCCGGCCACCGGACGGCTCACCTCGGCGGCGCTGGCCGGGCGCGGCCTGCGCGTCGGGTCCCTGCCGGTGCTGCGGGACGTGGACGGCTGGACCGACGCCCTCGCGGTCGCCGACCTGGTTCCCGACGGCCGGTTCGCCGGTGAGGTCGCCGCGCTCCGGCGCACCCTGGTGCCGGGGGGCCTGCGGTGACCGTCGACGGCTTCGGCACCGCGTTGCGGCATCGGGAGGTCGACACGCACTGGCTGGTGCACGCCGACGGCACCCGCCGCCGGCTGCAGGTGGAGCGCTGGCACGGGCCGGCCGAGGCGGCGACCGCCTCGGTGGTCGCCCGCTGCGCCGGCCCGACGCTGGACCTCGGCTGCGGGCCGGGCCGGCTCACCCAGGCGCTCACCCACGCCGGGCTCACCACCGTCGGCGTGGACGTCTCACCCCGGGCGGTGGCGCTGACCCGGGCACGCGGGGCGGTCGCCGTCCAGGCGGACCTGTTCGACCCACTGCCGGCCGAGGGCCGGTGGCGGCATGTGGTGCTGCTGGACGGCAACATCGGCATCGGCGGCGACCCGGGGATCCTGTTGCGCCGTTGCCGGGCGCTGCTCCACCCGGGCGGCAGCGTCCTGGTCGAGCTGGACCCGCCCGGCAGCGGCGCGTGGCAGGGGCATGCGCATGTGGTCTCCGGCCCGCACCGGGGGCCGAGCTTCCGTTGGGCGCGGCTGGACACCCGGGCGGTGCACGACGTTGCCGCCGAGGCCGGGCTCGCCGTCCGCGAGGTCTACCCGGTCGGCCGGCGCTGGTTCGCCGAGCTGGTGCTGGCGTAGCGCCCGGCTCCGGTGCCCGGGACCGGCGGGGCGTTCCCGCCGGTCCCGCGCCGCGGCACGTTCACCGCCGCCCCGGCGTCAGTCGTCGAGCCCGGCGAGGTCGAGCCGGCGCAGCCGCTCCGGGTCGGCGATCACGTCGATGGTGGCGATCCGCCCATCGGTGACGGTGAAGGCCATCACCGACAGCGGACGGCCGGCCGCGCTGACCAGGACGCCGGCCGCGCCGTTGACCAGCACCGGGCGCGCGAACGGGGAGAACCGTCCGAACGTGGTGGCCTGCGCGGCCACGGTCCGGGCGCCGGTGAGCACGGTGGTGTGCCGGGCACGGGCGCCGCCGTCGGCGCGCAGCACCACGTCGGGGTGCAGCACGGCGATCAGCCCCTCGAAGTCGCCGTCGCGGGCGGCGGCCAGGAACGCGTCGACGACCTCCCGCTGGCGGGCCAGGTCCGGGTCGGGTGTCGGAGCCCGGCCCTGCACGCGACGGCGGGCGCGGCTGGCCAGCTGCCGGGCGGCGGCGGGCGACCGGTCGATCATGTCGCCGATCTCGTCGAAGGGCACGGCGAACATGTCGTGCAGCACGAACGCGAGCCGCTCGGTCGGGGTCAGGGTGTCCAGCACCACCAGCATGGCCAGCCCGACCGAATCGGCCAGGACCGCCGCATACGCCGGGTCGCCGGCCTCCCCGGTGCGTACGACCGGGTCGGGCATCCGCACCTCGAGGGGTTCCTCGCGACGGGTGCGGCGGGCCCGCAGAGTGTTGAGGCAGACCCGGGCGACCACCGTGGTGAGCCAGGCGGCGAGGTTGTCCACGCCGTCGGTGTCGGTACGCGCGAGCCGCAGCCACGCCTCCTGCACGGCGTCGTCGGCCTCGGTGTGCGAGCCGAGCATCCGGTACGCCACCGCCCGAAGCTGCGGCCGCTGCTGCTCGAACCGCTCCGCCAGCCAGCTCTGTTCAGCCATGTCTGGTTCCTCTCTCGCGCTGCCCTGCCGGACCGACCCCGACCGGACCTCCCGCGTGACGACGCGTGGCGCCGATCACTCCGGTCACACCTGGCCGTTCCTCCGGGTCGAGCGGATGCAACCACGAACACCACGGAGGACGACATGAGCGCACCCATTTTGGTCACCGGCGGCACGGGCACCCTCGGCCGGCTCGTCACCCCGCTGCTGCGCGACACCGGGCATCCCGTGCGGGTGCTCAGCCGCCACGGTGGCCCCGCCGCCGACGGTCTCGAGCAGGTGACGGGCGACCTGCTCACCGGCGCGGGTGTCGAGTCCGCCGTGCGGGGCGTACGGACCGTCCTGCACCTGGCGGGCGGGCCCAGGGGCGACGACCGGGCGGCCCGCCACCTGGTCCGGGCCGCGCGACAGGCCGGTGTGCGCCGCCTGGTTCACATCTCGGTCGTCGGTGCCGACCGGGTGCCGCTCGCCTGGCTACGGTCCAAGCTGGACGCCGAGCGGGCGATCACCGACTCGGGCCTCGGGTGGACGACGTTGCGCGCCGCCCAGTTCCACGACCTGGCGCTGAACGTGGTGGAGAAGATGGCGAAGCTTCCCGTCGTGCCGGTGCCCGGCGGGCTCCGGCTCCAGCCGGTGGACGCCCGCGAGGTGGCGCACCGGCTGGTCGAGCTGACCCTGGGCGCGCCGGCCGGACTGGTGCCCGACCTGGTCGGGCCGAACGTGTACGCACTGGACGAGCTGCTCCGCAGCTACCTGCGCGCGGTCGGCAGGCGGCGGCTGTTCCTGCCGGTCCGGATGCCGGGCAAGGCCGGGCGGGCGTACCGGAACGGGGACAACCTCACCCTCGACGGCGCCGACACCGGCCGGCGGACCTGGGAGGCGTTCCTGGCCGAACGGCTGCCGCGGCCCGGCCCGGCAGCCGCCCGGCGGTGACCGGGGATCCCGGGGCCGTCGCGGCGGGCCGGGCGGTTGTGGTCATGGCTCTCGGGAGACGGTCCGTTGACCGGCGGCCGGGTTGCCCGGGTCGACGCCGAAGCTGATGATGCGGCGCGGATGGATCCGGATGATCGGTCCGGCCAGGTGGCCGGCGGAGTCCGGCGGATCCGTGAGGGCTTCGGCGTCCCCCCGGATCTCCAGGCACCGGACCGTCCACGGGTCGAACGAGACGATGTCGTCGACCACGAAGGCGACCTTCGACCCGCCCGCCACGTTACGGAACTTCTGGCTGGCGGCCAGGTTGTGCCCGCCGATGTCGATGGTCTGGAGTTCGGCGTGGTAACCGAACCCGACGGGGCTGTTCTGCACCGTCCCGTCCGCCCGCACCGTGGCGAGCCGGCCGAGTGGTTGCTCCCGCAGGTAGTCGATCTCCCGCTGGGTGAAGATTGCCATGGCGCCTCCTCCTGCTGTGGGGGATCAGGAGTACTGCGATGGCGGCTGTCCTTCGCGGACACCGCCGGGTCGAGCCGTCTGCCCGGTCACGGCCGGAGTGGCCGTGCCGGCCGTGGCAGCGTACCGCGCCGACGCCGCCCTGGTGGACCGACGAGGACGGCGTCGCCGGTCACGTGGCCTGCTGCGCTGGTTGGGGCAGCGCCCGTCAGCCGCCCTTGCCCGGTTCGGGCGCGGCGCCCTGCGGCTGCCCCACCTGTTGCAGCGGCGCTGACGGCGCCCTGGTCCGGCCGGTCGCGGGTGGGTCGACGGGCAACGCCTCGAGCTGGAAGCGGCTCACCAGGTCGGGCAGCAGGGTCGCGAGGGCGGTGACGGTGTTCTGCCGGTCGCCGCCACCGTCGTGCAGGAGCACGATGGCGCCCGTCTCGGTCCGGCTGGAGACGGTGGCGATGATGGCGGCCGCCGGAGGTTCCTCCCAGTCCCGCGGGTCCACTGCCCAGTGCAGGCCGGTCATGCCCAGGTTCTCGGCGACGGTGACGAGCTGTGGGGACCAGTTCCCGCCCGGCTGCCGGAAGTACTTGATCGGCGCCTGAGGTGCGGCGGCGCGGATGGCCTGGCTGGTACGGAGCAGGTCACCCTCGATGTCCTGGCGGGACCGGCTGCCGAGGTCGAGGTCTTCGTTCCAGCTGTGGTTGCACAGGGTGTGGCCGTCGGCCGCGATGGCTCGCACGAGCTCCGGATACGCGTGGGCGTTCCGGCCCAGCAGGCAGAACGTCGCCTTGACGCGGAACTGGCGCAGCGCCTTCAGGACGAGCGGGGTCCACGTGGGGTCGGGCCCGTCGTTGAAGGTCAGCGCCACCTGCGCGGAGCCGGTGGTCATCAGGACACCGGCGGGGATGGGGGATGCGGTGGCGGACGGCGTGTCGTCGGACGGGGACGCGTGCGGCAGCAGGGGCCGGCCGATCAGATAGGCGCCGCTGAGCAGCACCGCCAGGACCAGGGTCAGCACGGCTGTGGCGCGCAGCGCCGTGGACCGGCGCATCAGGCTGTCCCTCGGCCGAGTGCCGTCGGGGGGATGTCGTAGCTGGTCACTGTCGCTCCTTCCGATTCGACAGGCGCCACGCTAGCCGCCTACCATCCCAATCCGGGTTAATATCTACAAATCCTGCCACTTCGGCGGCGCGAGCAACGACACCCGGACCAGCCGGGCCGAACGATGTTCACAACCGACGGCGCGGCTGATCGGGGTGAGCCGGAGTACCTGGGGTTCGATCCACTGTGCCGCCCTGTCCGGACCAGCCGATGGATGGTCTCCGGCGGCCCGGTGAGGACGCCGCGCCGGAAGGCCGGCAGCCGCATCGTCAGCCGGGCCGGTCGACGGAGCCGGCGAGCTCGGCGACGGCGGCGGCGTAGTGCGGGTCCGTGTGGTACGGCCAGTGTGCCTCGATCGGCGGCGGGACGGTGTCCGTCGGCGGGACGGTGACCGAGCGGGGATCGCGCAGCCGCACATCGACCCGGTCGGCGGGGTCGGCCCGCCGGCCGCCGGGCCGACGGGTGGAGAAGATCGCTCCGCCGATCGGGTCGGTGCTCCGCCAGAGGTTGCGCCACCGCCACCCGACCCGCGCGCCGATCTCACGCATGACGTCGTCGCCGAAGTAGGCCGGCATGAGCCGCCCGTAGAGCCGGCGCAGCGGAGACCCGTACGTGAGCAGGCCCACCCGGCGCAACGCCTCGGGTGGCAGTTGCAGGATGGCCGCGGCGGCCAGCGCGGAACCGTGACTGTGCCCGGACAGCAGCACCTTCTGCTCCCGGCTCAGCCCGCTCACCCGCCGGGCCAGCTCCGGCACCGCGCGTTCCGCGTAGCAGGGCGGCGCGAACGGGTGGATGGTCCGGGGGAAGAAGGTGCCGAGATCCCACAGCACCCCGACGGCCCGCCGTACCTCGGGAGAGAGGTAGGCCATCACGCCGATCATCAGCAGCCCGAAGACGATCAGCCCGAGCGAGATCGTCCCCGCGTCGATGAGGTAGGCGGCGAGCCCGACGAACGTGCGGCGACCACCGGCGACCCGCTGTGCCAGCTGGGTCGGCCCGATCTCCGCCAGGTCGAGCGCCGTGAACGCGAGGCTGAGCAGCGACAGCACGAGGTAGACGATGAGCAGTGGACTGAACTGCTCGGCCAGGCGTGCCCTGCTGATCGCCCGGCGCACCGTCCCCATCCGCGCCACCGCCTCCGGTGGCGGGTCGGGAAAGTCCTCCTGGCTGATCCGGGCGGCCAGCCGCTCGCGCCCGCGCCGGGTGAACCGGCCGGCGTACAGGCCCACGACGGCGACCAGCAGCACGGTGACGAGGGCGCCCAGCGCGTCCCACCGGTAGGCGATCGGCGGGTCCAGCGGCGGGGCGCCGGGTGGAGGCGGATGCTCCGGGCCGGGAATCGCGCCCCGGTCCAGCACGTCGGCCGCCCGGTAGACGAAGCCCGCCGTGAAGGTCGCCGAGAGCCCCACCGAGATCGCGCCGAACACCGGGGTGCCCAGACCGCGGAAGAACGCCCGCGCCTCGCGGGGCGCCCGTCGCTGCTGCCACACGGTGACCGCCGCGAGAACGGTCAGCAGCGCGGCCTGCCCGAGGATCACCGAGTTGACGGTGAGGGCGAAGCCGGGCAGCGCTCCACCCACGGGCACCTGGCGCCGCGCCAGCAGAGCGTACCCGGCGGTGAGCGCGGTGACCGCGGCGACGGCCCCGCGCAGCGGTCGGATGACCGACCTGGTCCAGTCCCATCCGGAATGCGGGGCGTTCAGCGCTGGCAGGCAGAGCAGCACCAGGCAGGCCGTCAGGAGCAGCAGGGTCGCGGCGAGCAGCGCGACGCCCATCGCGCCGGGGCTTCGGGCGGTGAGCGCGACGAGCACGCTGACGTCCAGCGTGAAGTACGCGATCGCCACGTGGATCGACCGGAGCCGCCCGACCAGCGCCTCCCCCCGCCAGAAGCCGTCGGCGTCGAGCCGGTCGCCGGCCGGGGCTCCGGAGGTGCCGTGCCGGACCTGGAAGTCCTCGAAGGCCCGCGCGGACCGGGAACCGATCCACCAGACGAGCCGGATGGCGGCGGCCGGCAGCACGGCGAGGACGACCAGCCGCGGCCCGATCGGAAGATCGGCGAGCCAGCCCAGGTAGCCCCGCCCGGCGGTGCACGGCCGGTACGGCACGCACTGCCAGCCGATCAGGTCCAGTACGACACCGGCGACGGCCAGCACGAACATGATCGTGACGGTGGCGCCGAGCAGGCGGCACAGGGCTTTCACGGCGCCACCCCCGCCCGGGGGTCGCAGCCACGCCGCCAGGTTGCTGAACATGAAGGGCAGCAGGAACAGCAGCGCCACGGTACGGGCCACCGTACCGACGGTCAGGTTCCGCCAGTGGTACGCCTCGATGACGACGCCGGCCGGCCCGGTGGTGACACCGAATCCGGGACGCGGCCGGTAGAACCCGGCACTCCGGTCGCCGGCGACCCGGACCACCACCGGGTGGTCCAGCAGCGCCTCCGGCCGCACCCCGGAGACCCCGTGTACGCGCAGCTCAACCACATCTCGCGCCATCTGCCCCTGATCACGCCGTCGGATCGGCGGCGGGCCCGTTCGAGCCCGCCCGGCGCGCGGTTACCCCGGAACGGAACCGCCATGCCTGATGGACGACCGGACAGCGCGGGGCGGGGAGGCGGCCGGGTGTTCGCGGATCTCCGACGCCGACGGCGGCCGGCAGGAGTCGGGATCGCGCGCCGGCGTCGCGGCACAGTGGACCACGGCGCCGGGACGCCGGGCGACGCGGACCGGGCAGGCACGCTCCCCGGCCAATGGCTCTGCAATTACCGACAAATGCGGTCGCGGTAAAAGATATTGGTCACGGTTGACCTCCGTTCAATCGGCAACACCCTGGGGCCGGGTGAACATCGGAGCCGTACGCATGGGCTCTGAGCAGGTAGAACGCAAGATCACATGGCGAGTCGGCGCCATTCCGGACAGTTCTGCGCGATCCACTGCGGCGCCCGGAGGTCCCGCGCACGCCACCACCCCTTGAGCGCCGGATCAGGCATCGGCGGCACCTCCGGACGTCGCACCTCGGGGCGTTTCCCGCCCGGATCCACCGGTCCACAAAGGCGATCAACTCGTGACCGGGATGCCGGCACCAGCACCGAGAGCATCAGCCGGCCACCCACCCGCGTCCGTCTCGGCGGGCGATCCGCCCGGCACCTCGTCCACAATCAACCTGATCCATCACATAAATCCGGCGTGTTCACCTTTGCGCGATGTTAGCTTTGCTTCCGGTTCATCCCGGGTCCAAATACGCCAGATCGGGATGATTCGGACATACAGCACTAAAGCCCGCAACCTGCGTCGGGCACGGGGGAAGAGGAGCAGATGAGAGGTACAGCCACTGTCACCGCCGGCGGATCGAGGGAGGCCCGCTTCGCGCCGCGGACCGGCCTCGCGACACCCCACGGGGAGGGAGCGCGGTGACGTTGAACCGGGACCTCGACACGCACGTCCCCGACCTGCTCGCCGAGCCGCCACCGACCGCACCGTCAGGGCACGACAACCGGCGGTTGAGCATCCTGCGGATGCGGGAACGGCCCGCGGACGAGACCGGCGTGGTCAGCGGTCACCCGGAACGACAGACCGTCAGTGTGGTCATCCCGACGCTCAACGAGGAGAAGAACATCGCGTGGGTGCTCGAGCGCATACCGCCGATCGTCGACGAGGTGATCCTCGTCGACGGGCACTCGCGGGACCGAACGGTCGAGGTGGCCCGCGCGATCCGGCCGGACATCGTGGTGCGGACCCAGCACTGCCGGGGTAAGGGCGATGCGGCGCGGGTGGCGTTCGCCGCGGCCACCGGCGACCTGATCGTGATGATCGACGCCGACGGCAGCATGGACCCCCACGAGATCCACCGCTTCGTCACCCCGCTCATGAACGGGTACGACTTCGTCAAGGGCTCCCGGTTCCTGGCCGGCGGCGGATCGACCGACCTGACCCCGCTGCGCCGGACCGGAAACCAGGCCCTGGTCCGGCTGACGAACAGCTTCTTCCTCGTCCGCTTCACCGACCTGTGCTACGGCTTCTGCTCGTTCCGTCGCGCCTGCCTGCCCGCACTCGCGCTGACCGCGCACGGCTTCGAGATCGAGACCGAGCTCGTGGTCCACGCGCTGAAGGCGAACCTACGCATCGCCGAGGTGCCGAGCAACGAACTCCCCCGCCGCTGCGGCACCTCCAACCTGCGCACCTTCCGGGACGGCCAGCGGGTGCTGCGGACCTTGATCCGGGAGCGGGTCCTGCGCCGCCCGCGGCCGGTGGTGGACCCGATCGACCACCGCGTGCTGCACCGGTGGCAGCCCTCGGCCACCGAGCCGAGCAGCCCGACGCTGAGCGAGGTCTCCCGATGACGAAGTTCTCCCTGCGCCGCGCCTGGGTGACGGGCGGAACCTACGCCCTCGCCCTGCTGCTGGGCGTGCTGGGCGGCGCCGCAGTCGTACCCGGCGGCCTCGCCGCCCCGGCCGACGCCGCCACCGGCGACATCGGTTACGTCGGCCCGTCCACCTCGGGCGACGGCTCCGCGGCGACCGGCGAGAAGCCGGAAAGCAAGCTGTGGTGGAACGACGGCGCCTGGTGGGCCGTGCTCTTCCACACCGGCAGCCAGACCCACCACATCTTCCGGCTGGACCGCTCCACCGAGCAGTGGGTCGACACCGGCACCGTGGTCGACAACCGGCCCAAGACCCGGTCCGACGTGCTGTGGGACGGCACCCGGCTCTACATCTCCTCGCACGTGCGGGCCAGCTCCTCCACGAGCGCGTCCTCCGGGAACCCGGCCCGGCTCTACCGCTTCAGTTACAACGCCGCGACGAAGACCTACACCGGCGACACCGGCTTCCCGGTCCAGATCACCAACTACTCCAGCGAGACCCTCACCATCGACAAGGACTCGACGGGCACGCTCTGGGCGACCTGGACGCAGGGCTCGAAGGTCTACGTGAACAACACGACGGGCGGGGACGCGGTCTGGGGCACCCCGCTCGCGCTTCCGATCGCCGCCGCCAGCGGCCTGTCCAGCGACGACATCTCGTCGGTGGTGAGCTTCGGCGGCACCCGGGTCGGCGTGATGTGGAGCAACCAGGTGAAGTCGGCGATGTACTTCGCCGAGCGCACCGACGGCGCGTCGCGCTCCAGCTGGGACGTCACGCGGACGGCGGTCCAGGGTCCGAACAGCGCCGATGACCACATCAACCTGAAAAGCCTCCAGGCCGACGCCTCCGGCCGGGTCTTCGCGGTCATCAAGACCGGGCTCGACGACGCCGGAGCCACGTCCTCGGCACCGTTGATCATGCTCCTCGCCCGGGACCCGTCGACCGGCAACTGGTCCAGCTACCCGGCGGGGCGGATCAGCGACTGCCACACCCGGCCGGTCCTGCTGCTCGACTCCGAACACCAGACGCTGTACGTCTTCATGACCGCGCCGGACAGCGGCTGTCCCTACTCGGGCTACCCGGGGACGATCTTCATGAAGAGTTCCCCGATGGGCAGCATCGCGTTTCCCGCCGGCCGCGGCACACCGGTCATCAGGGACGCCGCCTCCCCCAACATGAACAATGTCACGACCACCAAGCAGAGCGTCAGCAGCGCCACCGGCATGGTGGTCATGGCCAGTAACGACGCCACCCAGCGCTACTGGCACGCCGATCTCCCGCTGGGCTGTTCGTGAGCGCCGGGACCAGTCTCAGGCCCCGCCTCGGGCCGGCACCCGGCGCCCGGCGACCGCTGCGGGTGACCAGTCCCGCCCCGGCCGAGGCGTGGGAGCAGGTGCTGGCCACCGCGCCGAACGCCCTGCCGAGCCAGACCCCGACCTGGCTGCGCTGCGTGTGCCTCGTGGAAGGCTACGAGGACGTCTCGCGGCTGTACGAGACCGCCGACGGCAGGCGCCTCGTCCTGCCGCTCGTACGGCGCCCGGGGCTCGGCCCGGTCCTCGCGACGGACCTCGGCCTCCCGATCGGCTGGGGACCGGGCGGGCTGATCTGCGACGGCGGCGAACTCCGCCCGGAGGACGTCCGCATGGTGGTCGCGGACCTGGCGCGGCGTCACGTGCTCAGCACCCTGGTCCGCCCGGACCCGGCGGCGGCCGGGACGTGGGAGGCGGTAGTGCCGGCGGGCGTGTTCCGCGAGGAGCGGATGACGCAGACGCTGTTCCTCGACGGCGGCTTCGACGAGGTCTGGCGCAAGCGGTTCCGCAGCGACACCCGCAACCGGATCCGTCGCGCGGAGCGGGCCGGGGTCGTCGTCGAGTGCGACGACCAGGGCCGGCTGGTCCCGGTCTTCCATCAGCTCTACCGCGAGTCGGTCGACCGCTGGGCGCGGCGGGATCGGCTCCCGCTCCCGCTGGCCCGGCGGCTGGCGGCCCGCCGGGAGCCGGACCGGAAGCTGCACACCGTCGCGACCATGCTCGGCTCCGGGTGCCGCCTGTACGCCGCGTACCACGAAGGACAGCCGGTCGCCGCGATCGTCGTCCTGCTCGGGAAGACCACGGCGATGTACTGGCGCGGCGCGATGGTGGAGAAGCTCGCCGGCCCGGTCTACGCCAACTACCTGCTGCACAGGACGGCCATCGCGGACGCGATCGAGGCGGGTTGCACGGCCTACAACATGGGCGACTCCGCGAGAGTCTCCTCGTTGGAACTGTTCAAGAGCCGATTCGGCGCGGTCAGCCAGGACTACGCCAGCTACCGGATCGAGCGGCTGCCGGTCACTCCGCTGGTGCAGCGCGCTCGTGGCGGCGTACGGCGGATCCTGGCACTTCGGCCAGGGCGGGGGTAGGACATGATCCGTACATCGTTCCGCCGGCCGGACCCGCTCCGGCCGGCGGGCCTCCGCCGGCTGGTCCGTCCCGTGGCCCTGACCGCGCTCGCCCTGCTGGTGATCCGCCTGACCGACCCGGCCGCGCGGCGTTCGGAGGCGCGATGAGCGGCGACGACCCGACCGCGGCGACGACGACCGCGGTGGCGGGCCGCCAGGAACCGCCACCGCCGGAGCAACCGGCGAACGTCCCGCCCGGGCTCGCGCGGACGGTGTTGGCCGGCCTCGACGGCGCCGCGGTGCGCTGGTGCCTGCTGCGCGGCGGCCCGGAGGCGCTCACCGCCTCAGGGGACCTGGACCTCCTCGTCGCGCCCGCCGACCTCACGCGGGCCGTGACCGTCATCACCTCCCACGGCCTGATCCGCCTGACCGGCCACGGCCGGGGCAGTCACCGTTTCTACCTCGGGCTCGACCGGGCCACCGGTTCGTGGGTCGAACTCGACCTGGTGACGGAGCTCGCCTACGGCCCCCGCTTCGAGGTACGCACCCGGGCCGCCGACCAGTGCCTGCAGCGACGGGCACGTCAGGACGACGTGTGGGTGCTCGCACCCGAGGACGAGTTCTGGGCGCTGCTGCTGCACTGCGTGCTCGACAAGGGCACCGTCACCGGCCACCACCTGCGCCGGCTGCACCACCTCGCGGACCACGCCACACTCGACGGTCCGCTCGCCCGGGCGCTGCCGGACCGGGCAGCCCGGATGCTGCTGGCGTACTGGCGGGCCGGTCGCCCGGCAGCGCTGCCGGCCGTACGTCGACGACTGCTCGCTCTCCTGCGGTGGACCCGCCCGGCCGGCGCGGCCCGTCGCCTGATCGGCTCGGCCGCCCTGCGCGCGATCGAGCGGCCGTTGCAGGCGTGGAGCCGCCGGGGTGCCGGCGTGGCCCTGATCGGCCCGGACGGATCCGGCAAGTCCACCCTGGCCAGGGGCATCGAGTCGGCCTTCTACTTCCCGGTTCGCCGCGTCTACATGGGGCTCTGGCCGTCGACCGAGGCGCCCCGCAGCGCCGCTGATCAGGGCATCCGGATCGTGCTCCGCCCGTTCACGGTCTGGCGTCGCTACCTGGCGGCGGTGCGCCACCGGGCGCTGGGCCGACTGGTGGTCTTCGACCGCTACGTCTACGACGCCCTGCTGCCGCCGCGCGGGCCGCTGATCTGGCTCAAACGCCCGTACTTCCAGTTGCTGAGCCGGCTCTGCCCGGCGCCCGACGTGGTGCTCCTGCTGGACGTCCCGGGGGCGGTCATGTTCCGCCGCTCCGGGGAGTACGACCCGGAGCACCTCGAGGCGGAACGCGAGCAGTACCGGCGGCTGCGCCGGCGCGTTCCGCACCTGGAGCGGGTGGACGCCGACCGGGCGCCGGAAGTGGTGCTCGCCGACGTGCTCGGCCGGATCTGGCGGCACTACGTCGACCGGACCGCCCGGTGAGAGCCGCCGTGGAGTGGGCGCAGCCGGTCCTGCGGGACCGGCTCGCCTGCTGGCTGCACCGGCCCGAACGCAGCTGGACGGCCGCCGTCGCCCCCCGCCTCGTCGCCGGGGCGACCGCCACCGACGACACGGAGTGGCGGACCGAGACCGTCACCTTCACCGGCACGTCCGTCGCGGTGGCCACCGTACGGGGCCACGGGACCGGCGGGCGGTACATGGTCAAGGTGCCCTGGACCGCCCGGGCCGCCGACGGGCTGCGGCGCCAGGCCGGGGTGCTCGACCAGCTACGGACGAACCCCGGACTGCCCGGGCTGCGGCTGCTCCTGCCGCACTGCGTGGCGCAGGGCGAGGTCGAGGGACGCTACTACTGCGTGGAGACCGCACTGCGGGGCGCGCCGGCGAACGGGATGATGCTGCGGCGTACCCGGCGGGCCGCGCTGCTCGCCTCCGCCGGCCGGGCCATCCGCGACCTCCACCACGCCACCCGGGAACGGACCCTGCTGGACCGGACGGCCGTGGCGCAGTGGGTGGACGACCCGCTGCGGCGGCTGGCGGAGTTCGCCGCCACCCACCCGCGACGTGGCCGGCTCGTCGACACGGTGCACCGGCTACGGGAGGAACTCGTCGTCGCCCTGGTCGGCCGGACCGTGCACACCTGCTGGATCCACGGCGACTTCTGGCCCGGCAACCTGCTGGCGAGCACGCCGGACGGGCAGGTGACCGGGATCGTCGACTGGGACCAGGCCGCGCCCCGCCAACTCCCCCTGCACGACCTGCTGCACCTGCACGTGCTCGCCCGCCGGCTGGCCCGCGGCGACGAACTCGGCGAGATCGTCGTCCAGGCGCTGCGGTGCGGCATCGACCGGACGCTCGACGTCCCCGCCGACGAGGCGGCCGGCTGGCTGGACGGCATCCCGCCCCGACCGGCACTGCTCCTCTACTGGCTCCGCCACATCCTGCTCTTCATCGACTCGGAAGGTGACCATGACGATCCACGCTGGATCCGCGGCAACGTCGAACGCGTCCTCGTCAACGTCTGAGCCGGTCGCCGTTCTCGATCCGGCGGCGCCCGCCGGGCCCGGCCCGGCCCCGACCGTGACCGTGGTCATCTGTGTCTACACCGAGCGCCGGTGGGCGCAGATCGTCCTGGCGGTCCGTTCCGTGCTGGCCCAGGACGTGCCGGCGGCACAGGTGGTCGTGGTCGTCGACCACAATCCGGACCTGCTGGAGCGGGTGCGCGCCACGTTCCCCGAGCTGACCGTCGTCCCCAGCACCGGACCACGCGGCCTGTCGGCGGCCCGCAACACCGGGCTGGCCCGGGCGAGCGGCGAGATCGTCGCCTTCCTCGACGACGACGCCGAGGCGCAGCCCGACTGGCTGGCCCGGCTGCTGCCGCACTACCGGGACGGGCGGGTGCTCGCGGTCGGGGGACACGCCGTACCGGCCTGGGAGGAAGAGCGGCCCCGCTGGCTGCCCCCCGAGTTCGACTGGGTGGTCGGGTGCAGCTTCACCGGCCAGCCCACCGAGGTCGCCCCGGTACGCAACGTCATCGGCTGCAACATGTCCTTCCGCCGGTCGGTGCTGAACCGCACCACCGGCTTCGACCCGGCGCTCGGCCGCGTCGGCCGGACACCGGTCGGCTGCGAGGAGACGGAGCTGTGCATCCGGGTCCGCGAACTCGAACCGGACGGCGTGGTGCTCTACGAGCCCGCGGCCCGGGTCCGGCACCGGGTGACCGTGGACCGGGCGACATGGCGCTACTTCCGGCAGCGCTGCTTCTCGGAGGGGCGGTCCAAGGCGGTCGTCGCCCGGCTGGTCGGCAGCGACGCCGGGCTCGCCACCGAACGCGCGTACACCCGTCGCACCCTGCCCGCCGGGGTGCGCCGCGGCCTGCGCCAGGTCCGTGCCGGTGATCGCGCCGGACTGCTGCGCTCCGGCGCGATCGTCGCCGGGCTGCTGGTGACCGCCGCCGGCTACCTGTCGGCCCAGGCCCTGCGCGCCTCCCAGGTGGTCGGCAGGCCGGTCCCCCGACGCCGGGCGGATCCGGCACCGGTACGGGTGCTCTCCGTCGAACTCTCCGAGCAGATGCCCGCCGTGCCCGACACGGGCGGGCCGGACGGCACCCCGTACGGCGCGGCGCAGGTCCTGGTCCGGCTGCACGGGCAGCCGCTCGGGCTGGTCGAGGTCGCGCTGCCGCCCGGCGGGCTGACCGCGCCGGCGCTCACCGCCGCGATCCGGGACCGCCTCTCCCCGGCGATCGACGCGCACCTGCGACACGACGGCCTGCCCTCACTCGCCCGGCCGGACTCCGGCCCGGCCGGGAAGACCGGTGACCCCGCCCAGACAGGCCACGCCGCGGCGGCCGCCGCCGGACCGTGTCCCTCCCGCCCACCGGCGGTGGAGCCCGCCCCGTTCGTCAGCGTGGTCGTCCCCACGTGTGGCCGCACCCCACTGTTCGAGTCCACCCTCGACTCGATCGCCGCGCTCGACTACCCGCACTACGAGATCGTCGTGGTGGACAACGCGCCGCAGGTCAGCGGCACGGCGCGGACCGTCGCCGCGCGCGCCGCCGCAGATCCCCGGCTCCGCTACACCAGCGAACCGCGGCCCGGCGTCGCGCACGCCCGCAACCGGGGCCTGGCCGAGGCGCGGGGCGCGATCGTGGCCTTCGCCGACGACGACGTCATCCTCGACCGGGGGTGGCTGCGCAGCCTGGTCGACGGGTTCGCAGCCGATGACGTCGCCGGGGTGACCGGTCAGGTCCTCGCCCGGGAACTCGACACGCCGTCGCAGATCTGGCTGGAGCAGTACGGCGGCTACGGCAAGGGCTGCCAGCGGCGGCGGTTCGACCGGACCGGGGTCGCCACCGTCGAAGCGGGAAGCACGCGGCCCGTCGACCTGCCACCGCGGTCGCTGCACCCGTACCTGCCCGGATCGTACGGCTCCGGCGCCAACATGGCGTTCCGCACCGACACCCTGCGCCGGCTGGCCGGCTTCGATCCACGGCTGCGCACCGGGGAGGACATCGACGTGCTGCTGCGCGCGGTGCTCGCCGGACACACGCTGGCGTACGAGCCGGGTGCCATCGCCTGGCACACCCACCGGCGTGAACTGCGGGCGCTGCGACGGACCATGTACCGCTACGGGGTCGGTCTCGGCGCCGTACTGACGAAGTGCCTGGCGACCGACCCCACCGCCCGACGCGAGCTGCTGGGGCGGCTGCCCCGCGGCATCGTCTACGCCCTGCGCCCGGGGTCGGCGAAGAACAACCGCAAGCAGCAGGGCTATCCCCGTTCGCTGACCCTTCTCGAGCTCTGCGGGCTGGCGCTCGGGCCGGTCCACTACGCCGCCGCCGCGGCCCGATCCGGAAGGAGCCGCCGGTGAACCGTGCGCCGAAGGCCGCCGTCCCCGTCCTCTGCTATCACAGCGTCGGCGACGTGCCCCGCGACGACACGCTGCGTTGGTCGGTGTCACCGGGCGACTTCGACGAGCAGATGGCGCTGATCCGGGAGCGCGATCACACGCCGATGACGGTGAGCGACTACGCGGCCGTGCTGCGCGGGGCGGCCCCGCTGCCGCCCCGGCCCGTGCTGATCACCTTCGACGACGGATTCCCCGACCTCGCCGAGACCGCGCTGCCGGTGCTGCTCCGGCACCGGCTCACGGCGACCGCGTACGTCATCGTGGCACGGGTGGGCACGGCACCGTCGCCGCACGGGGATCCGTCACTCGACTGGGATCAGCTCCGTGAGCTGCGTTCGCACGGGGTGGAGATCGGGTCGCACAGTTGGCGCCACCGGGCGCTGGACTGTCTCGGCCCGGCCGGGCTGCACCAGGAGGTCGCGGCGAGCCGGCAGCTGCTGGAGGACCGGATGGGCGCGTCGGTCCGGTCGTTCGCCTACCCGTACGGCTACCACAGCAACGCCGTGCGGACGGCGGTGCGCGCCGCCGGCTACTCCTCCGCCTGCGGGGTCAAGAACGCGCTGAGTCACCGGGACGACGACGTCTTCGCCATCGCCCGGGTGCTGATCGAACGCGACACCGGCGCCGCGGGGATCGAGGCGCTGCTCCGGGGCACCGGCTGGCCGCTGGCCTGGCGCGGCGAGCGGCTGCGCACCCGGGGTTGGCGGGCGTACCGGCGGGCGCGTCACCTCGTGCACGGCGCGCGTACGCCACTGAGCGAGCCGACCTCGTGAGCGCCCCACGCGCCGGGACCGCGGACCCGTCGATCGGCCGCGCGGCTGCCGGCGTCGGCGTCGTCGCCGAGCCGATCGGCGTACGGCTGCGCCAGCACCTGCGCGACCCGCTGAACGGCAACGTCTACGCGCTGATGCTCAACACGGCGGTGAGCTCGCTGCTCGGCATCGCGTACTGGGCGCTCGCCGCCCGCCTCTACTCGCCGGCCGAGCTCGGCGTCGGCGCGGCGATGGTGTCCACGATGACGTTCCTGAGCAACCTCGCCCAGCTCAACCTGAACGGAGCCCTCGCCCGTTTCCTGCCCGCCGCGGCGGGGCACGGCAGCCGGCTGGTCGGGTCCGCCTACGTGGTCACCTGCCTCGCGGCCCTCGCCCTGGGCAGCGGTTTCCTGCTGCTAGCTCCGCTGGTCAGCGACCAGCTCGACTTCCTGCACCGCACTCCCCTGCTCGCCGTGGCGTTCGCCCTGTCGGTCGCCGGCTGGTGCGTCTTCACCCTGCAGGACAGCGTGCTGACCGCCCTGCGCGGCGTCGTCTGGGTGCCGGTCGAGAACACCGCCTTCGGCATCGCCAAGATTGCGCTGCTGTTGCTGCTCGCCGGCGTCGTGCCGAGCCTGGGCATCTTCATCTCGTGGAACCTGGCCGTGGTCGCGGCGCTCGTCCCCATCAACATGCTGATCTTCCGCCGGCTGCTGCCCCGGCAGCGGGCGCGCCGCGCCGAAGAGGCGCTGCCGGGCCGGGGGGTGCTCGCCCGCTTCGTGGCGCTGGACTACGTCGGATACCTGTTCCTGCAGGCCGGCACGAACGCCCTGCCGTTGATCGTGACGGCCCGGCTGGGCGCGGAGGCCAACGGCATCTTCTACGTGGCCTGGCTGCTCGGCGGCTCCCTGGAGTTGGTGGCCTACCACTTCGGCACCTCGCTGACCGTGGAGGCCGCCGCCGACGAGTCCCGGCTCGCGACCTACGCGCGGCAGGTGCTGCGGCGGGGCCTGCTCCTCTTCGTGCCGGCGGTCGCCCTGCTCTGCGTCTCGGCGCCGCTGCTGCTGACCGTGTTCGGCCGCGGCTACGCGTCAACCGGCTCGGACACCCTGCGGCTCTTCGCCGTCGCGGTGCTGCCGAAGCTGGTGCTGACCGTCTTCGTCGCGGCGTCCCGGGTGCAACGCCGGGTGGGACGCATCATCGCCGTGCACGCGGCCACGAGCGTCCTGGTCGTGTCGCTGGCGCTGGTCGCGATGCCCGAGATCGGGGTCGTCGGCGTCGGCGTCGCGTACCTCGCCGGGCAGGTCGTGGTGATGAGCGCCGTCCTGCCGGCGATGACGCGACTGCTGCGGGGTGCGTCGTGAGCGCCGGCGCGGCCCTGCTGGCCGCCCGCGCCGCAGCCGGCCGGCGGATCCGCAACGGCCTGCTCGCCACCGCAGAGTGGGCCGCGCCCGCGGCGGCACTCGCGCTCGGGGTCTGGGCCTTGCGGCGGGGGGACGCCGCCGACATCGGGTCGCTCGGCCTGGTCACCGCGCTGCGCCCCGAGCTGTACGTCGCACTGGCCCTGCTGACCGTGAGTTTCCTGCACGGCATACTGCGCACCCAGCCGGCCTCCGACGCCCTGCTCGCCGCGCACGTGGTGGTGCTCGTCGTCCTGCTCTTCGGGGCGGCACCGATCATCGAGCCACTGCCGCGGGTCATCTCGGGCTGGCTGCACGTCGGCTTCGCCGACTACATCGCCCGTACCGGGGAGACCTTGCCGGACCTGGACGCCCGCTTCAGCTGGCCCGGGTTCTTCGCGTTGACGGCCATGGCGACGCGGCTGGCCGGGATGCCGGACGCCATGCCGCTGCTCGCCTGGGCGCCCGTGGGGTTCAACCTGCTCTACGGCGCCGCGGTGTTCCGGCTGGCCCGGGCGACGTCGACCGACGCGCGGACGGCCTGGCTCGCCCTCTGGCTGTTCCTGCCGGCCAACTGGGTGGGGCAGGACTACTTCGGCCCCCAGGCGATGAACTACCTCTTCTATCTGGTCCTGCTGCTGGTCCTGCTGCGCTGGTTCCAGCCGGTCCGGTACGGCGGCCGGTACGTCGAACGCTCCCCGGGGAGCCCGGCCGGCCTGCTGCCGCGCCTGCTGCGGCTCCCACCGCGGCCGCTGCTCGAACCGATGGCCGAGCAGGCCGGCCCGGCTTCCCTGGTAGGTCTGGTGGCGGTGGTCCTCACCGTCTTCGCGGCCAGCACGGTGAGCCACCAGCTCACCCCGGTGGCGGTCGTGATCGGCGTCGGGGCGCTGGTGCTGGTCCGCCGCTGCACGCTCCGCACGCTGCCGGTCCTGCTCGCCGTCATGCTGATGGCCTACATCAGCTACGGCGCCGTCGCGTACTGGTCGGGGCACCTCCACGACATGTTCGGCTCTTTCGGAAACGTCAGTGGCACCATCAACAACGGGGCCGTCGAACGGGTGCGTGGCGACCAGGGCCACCAGACGGTCGTGCTGCTGCGGGTCCTGCTCGCGGTGACCGTGTGGGGGCTGGCCGCCGTCGGCGCGTGGCGACGGCTGCGCCGCAGGGACGGCGACCTCGGGCTCCTGGCCCTCGCCGGGGCGCCGTTCCTGCTGCTCGCGATGCAGAGCTACGGCGGGGAGATCTTCCTGCGGGTGTACGCCTTCGCCCTGCCGTTCATGGCGATCCTGCTGGCCGCGCTGGTCGCCCCGGCCTGGCCGGCGCGACGGCGCCTGCCCGGGGCGCTCGTGGCGGGAGCGCTGAGCGCCGTCCTGATCGGCGCGTTCTTCGTCGCCCGGTACGGCAACGATGCCTTCGAGCAGGTACGCCCGGCCGACCACCGAGCCGTGGAGTGGCTCTACGCGCACGCCCCGGCGGAAGCCACATTCGTGTCGGTGACCTCCAACGTCCCCTGGCGGGCCCAGGCCGTTGAACAGTACGAGTACCGACCCGTCGGCCAGGACCTCGGGCCGACGACGGTCCCGGCGATCGAAGAGGAGATGCGCCAGAACCCGAGGGGCGGCTACCTGATCATCACGAAGGGACAGTTCGTCTTCGCCGAGTCGTTCCTGGGCAAGCCGCCCGGCTGGGGCGAGGAACTGGAACGCCAGATCGTCGACTCCGGACGGTTCAAGCTTGTCTACTCCAATTCCGAGGCACGGATCTACGTCCTCGGCGGCATCGAAGGGAGCGGTCCGTGACGATGTTCGCCGAGGCCGAACTCGAGGCCAGTCCGGCTCCGCCGGACCCGCCGGAACCCGCCGGGGTCGAGGAGGGCCTCCCGTCGCGCACGCCGTGGCCCGCGCTGGCGACGCTCATCGCCGGCGCCGGCGTCGTCAATCTCGTCCTGTGGGACGTGCCCGGCATACCGCGGGCGGTCGGCGTCCTCGGCTATCTCGCCGTGGCACCGGGACTGGCCTGCGCGCGGCTGATCCGGATACCGGGTGGCCTCAGCCGGTTCGTCGTCGGCGTCGCGCTCAGCCTCGCCCTCGGCGTCCTGGTCGCACAGGGAATGATCCACCTGCACCGGTGGTCACCGCGGCTCGGGCTCGCCGCCCTCGCCGGGATCGCGTCGCTGGCCGCCCTGATCGAGCTGGGCCGGGACGCGCTGCATCACCTTCGGGAGCGAGGAATGGAGGCGCCATGACCCACATCGCGCTGAGCGTGACAGGGGCCGGGCCCGTTCAGGCGACCGTGTTCACCCTGCTGATGCTGGCGCTCACCGCCCGGATCGTGGTGCAGCTGACCGCGGCGTCGGCGCGGCGGATGCCCCTGCGGATCCTCGACCTGGCCGCCGCACCGCTGCTCGTGGCGTTCCTCGTCATCATCCTGCAGCGGTTCCGGGACCTGAGCTGACCGCGGTCCACGGGGCGGTCGTGGCGACCTGCGCCGTCCCTCCGGACCATGGCCGCGACGGAGAGTGCTGGTCGAACAGCTGCGGGTCCGCCGAAGAGGTCACCATGCTGAATGTCCTGGTCACGGCGTTGCAGGTGGTATCCGATGCTCAGCTCGCGGGACCTGTTCCGAGCCACCGCAGCAGACTCCAGAGTTGTGGATCGACAGCACGGGCCCACCTGGCCGCAGCCAAGAGGGTGTAGACGACAGTCGGCACCGCGGACGCGGCGACCACTTCGCCGAACCGCACCCGATCTGCTCCCACCTGCAAAACCAGGCCATCCAGCGGCTTGATGGGATGAGAAGTTCCGAGCGTGCGACAAATGTCGCTCTATGCGCCGCTACGGCAGCTCATCGCTGCGGGGCTGGCGTACCACGTCCTGGTACCGCCGGTGGCTTGCCCCGTAGATGGCGAAGTTGAGCCGGGCATCGCTCAGACTGACGTCCCCATTGGGGCCACCGGCCACCATGCCGGCGTCCGCGTCCCTCCGTCCGTCATCGGTCCAGAAGCAGACCGGGCAGGTGGTGCACCCGGTCCGGTAGCCACAGCACGGACACCGATCGACGGCTTGCTGAATCACGCCGGTAAGCCTCCCATGACAACCCACCAACAGGCACCTCGCCGCACCAGGAATCGTGTCCGATCGGAACCCGGGTGGAATGCTCGACGGTAGTCCGGTCGAAGGCCGAGCGGCCCGATCGGTCAGCATCGGCTGACGCACGCGGGACGTACGCTCGTGCCGCCACCCGCGCACCGCACCCCACCTTGGCTACAGACCCCGGCCGCGCGTTGTCCCGTCGCGCGACCGTCAATCGGTCCGGGTGCGGAGGCTCCGCGCCAGGGTGGGGATCATCACCGTCGCAGGGACGAGGTGTAGCCCGAGGAGGGCGGTGGTGGTGGCGGTGTTTGCCCCGGAGAGGAGGGGCGGGATCAACGAGATCACGGTCAGCGACACTGCCGTCCACGCGAATCGCTCGGCGGGGCGAGCGCTCCAACGAAGAAGAGCGACGGCAATGACGATGCCCACGACCGAGAAGAAGCCGGTCACCACGGCGAACCCGGACAACGGGATAGCCTCGCCACCATCGGGGACCTCGAAGTCGACGCCAAGGGCCTGGGCAAGCGCAGCGGCGAGGGTGGTGGCCACCATCGCTGCGAGCGTGGCAATGAAGCCGGTGCCGGCGAGCCCGCGGAGTCGGTGGGTGTGGCTGGTCTGGCCCGATGCCGGGCCGGCGACGACCCCGGTGTCATTCATGCCGTTCATGTCGTTCCTCCATCATCCGGTAACTGACGTACGGGGTGTTGACTGGCATGTGACGGTCCTGGCCCGGGGGGGTGACGATGCGCACCCTCGCCGTGCGACGGCCGGGGTTCCGCAGGGCGCGGACGCCGGTGCCGCGGAGCCAGAACCCGGCACCGCGTCCGAGGACCGGCCCAGGCTCGCCGTCGCGCAGCTCCAGCTGCACCCGCCCGCGGGTGACGACGCCGAACGCGTCGCACCACTGCGCCGCGACCACCGCGACACGCGCACCACCGCGCAGCGCGAGCGTCCACACCGGGATTACTCCGTGCCGTCCGTTGGCAGGCGCTCGGGCAGCCCGAGCCGCGGGAACTGGTCGTCGTGGAAGATGACGATCTCGGTGATCGCCCCGCCGGTGACGCGCAGGACGTCGATCGTCAGCGGCAGGTACGCGCTCTCCCCCTCGCGCCAGTGGTAGAAGGCGACGGCGGGCTGCCGGTTCACGGAGGTGGGGACGGCGCGCAGACCCGTCATGCCCTCGAAGCCGTCGTCGACCCAGTTGTTGACCACCGCGTCGCGGCCGACGTGCAGGCCCGGCGTGGGCGGCATCGAGCACCGGACGTCGTCCCGCAGCATCGAGGCGAGCGCCGGGACGTCCGTGGCGACGCTGGCGTCGGTGAAGCGGCGCACCAGCTCCCGCGTCGCGGCGTCCTCCTCGCCACCGGTCCAGTCCTGCCGCTCGGCGGGCAGGTGCTCCCGCATGCCGGCGCGGGCCCGCTGCAACGCGCTGTTCACGGAGTTGACGGAGTCCCCGAGGAGCTCCGCGACGTCCTTCGCCGGCCAGCCGAGCACGTCCCGCAGGATCAGCACGGCCCGCGGGCGCGGCGCGAGGTGCTGGACCGCGACCAGGTACGCCAGCTCGATCGTCTCCCGCGCGACAGCGACGGTCTCCGGCTCGTCCGCGCCGGCCGCGGGCAGCTCGTCGAGCAGCCGGTCGGGGTAGGGCTGAAGCCACCCCACCTCACCGCCGGTCGCGGGCTCCGGGCGGCACCTGGCGAGCAGGTCCAGGCAGGCGTTGGTGGCGATCCGGTACAGCCACGCCCGGAACGTGGACCGCCCCTCGAACGTCTCCCGGCGCCGCCAGGCACGCAGGAACGTCTCCTGCACGGTGTCCTCGGCGTCCTCGAACGACCCAAGCATCCGGTAGCAGTGCACGTGCAGCTCCCGCCGGTGCCGCTCCGCCAGCCCCGAGAACGCCGGCTCGTCGACCTCGACCAGCCCGCTCCCGCCCAGCTCCTTTGGCCGCGTGTCCGCACTCATCACGTCATCCTTCCGTCTCGTCGTGTCCCGTCGTAGATGTGACGGGCGCGGGCACGACAACTCATCACCAGGGGTCGGTCGGCATTGCTGAGCACGTTTCCTCCTTAATAGGTCAGCTTTTCGTCGCGGCAGCAGCGGATCCGGGCGTGGGTCTTGTGTTCACGGCCTTCTGCTGGCGCGACAGGTTCGGCCGGTAGCGACGCCGCCTCAACCGAGTACGCACGGAACCGCCGGCGCCCAGATACGCCTTGTCCCGAAGGTCATCAGGTCAGCGTTGGTCGATGCGGCGATGATGCCGTGGGTTCGCGGCTCACGGCCTACCTCAATCAAACTGCTACCGCGCGGCCGGTGGCATGAGTGCGCACGGCGCCTTGGGCGGGGCGGAAGCAAGACGGTTGCCGGGAACAAACGTCCAAGCGATCCGTCGGCGGCCTGCCGACAGTGGACCCATGTCGAAATCCTCGCGGAAACGTTCGGTCCCATCAATCGACCCGGACGGGCCGCGTACCTCCGGCGTCGCATCGACCCTCGGCGCAGCAACTCGCCGGAAGAGACGTCAGGTCGTCGCCGCGGCGATTGCCATGCTGGCGGTCGCCGGTTTTCTCCTCATCAACGCCGTGCTTGTGGAGCGGCAGTCCAGTGCGGGATCGGAGGGCAGCTTGGTGGACGTCGACGGTGTTTCGATGTATGTGCGTGAGGACGGCCCGCGCGATGCCCCCGCGTTGGTGCTGATTCATGGACTTGGCGGGTCAACGCGTTGGTGGGATGCTGTTGTGCCGGCGCTCGTGACGTCTCACCTCGTCATCCGGGTCGACCTGCTCGGGCACGGCCGGTCCGCCAAGCCGACCGGAGCGGTCTACTCGGTCCCGGAGCAGGCACGGCGGGTGGGACTGGTCCTCGACCGGGTCGGCGTCAGGCATGCCATCGTGGTCGGCCACTCCACGGGAGGTTCGGTCGCGACCGCCCTGGCCGAGCAGCGAGGCGACCTGGTGACGGCGCTCACGCTGATCGACACGGGCCCCAGCATGGACGCCTTCATCTCTGACGGGCCCGTCGGGAAACTGTTGTTCGCCCCGGGCGTCGGGCAGCTGTTGTGGCGGATACGAACCGACTCCATCATCCGCAAGGGGCTGAGAACGGCATTCAGCCGGTCGGGGTATGAGATACCGCAGCAGCTCGTGGACGACGTGCGAGCGATGACGTACCACTCGCTCACCGCAATGTCCCAGGCGGCCGACGACTACCTGGTCGAGCAGGCACTCCCAGCGCGGCTGGCGGCCGTCGGGCAGCCTGTGCTGGTGATCTTTGGCCAAGACGACCAGAGGTGGCGATCATCGTCGTCAGCGGCCGAGTATCGCAGGGTGCCGGGCGCCCGGGTCGAGCTTGTCTCCGGAGTTGGGCACTCGCCCATGCTCGAGGACCCCCAGCGGACTGCCGTTCTCATCTCTGCCTTCGCCGACACTGTGCGGTGAGCTCACCGGTGCGGCCGAACCCCCATCCCTTCCCGCGGCCTGGACCGCTGCCGTCGTCCGGTCTGTACGATCGGACCATGCGGCTTGCCGACCTCGGCACCACCGCGCAGTGGGAGATCGCGGTCCCGGACGCGAGCCCGATCGCAGGGGTCGCGATGGCCGGATTCACCGGACGGGCCGGCGATCTCGTCGACCTTCGGGTCATCCCTTATCCCGCCATGACGTTGTTCATCGACTTCGGCGACGCGCTGGTCGTCGACGATCACAGCGGAAGGCGAGTTCGCGGCGCGGGCGTGGTCGGCCTCGCGCCCGCTCAAATTCGAGCGCTTGCGCGAAACTTCGAATGCTTGCAGGTGCGCCTCTCACCGACAGTGGCGCGCGCCCTGCTCGGCACGTCCTGGGAGTTGACCGGATCGGTCGTCGGTCTCGAGGAGGTCTGGGGCCGCGACGCCGTCCGTCTCCAGGAGCAGCTGTATGAGCAACGGTCCTGGGCCGACCGATTTGCGATCACACAGGCAGCGCTAAGCCAGCGGGTCGATCGTGGCCACGCCGTGGACCCGGAGGTTGCACGCAGCTGGGAACGGATTCTGACCGCCCGCGGCCGGGTGCGTGTCGAGCGCCTGGCGGCCGAGGTCGAGTGGAGCCGCAAGCGGCTCTGGTGCCGGTTCCGGTCGCAGATCGCGATCACCCCGAAGCGGGCCGCACAACTCATCCGATTCGACCACGCAGCACACCGGCTCGCCGCGGGTCAGCCCGCCGCCGCAGTCGCCGCGGACAGCGGCTATGCCGACCAGTCCCACTTGCACCGAGACACCACCGCGCTGACCGGGCTCACACCCTCAGCCCTGGCCGTCGCCCAGTGGCTCAGCGTCGACGACGTCGCCTGGGGTCGACGCATGCACGCCGATCGGGCTGACAAAGACGCACCATGGGCGGTGTAGCCACAGCCCTCCAGCTTGACCGGAGGCGCGTTCATCGGCAAAGCCGCGAGTGCTGGCGATGTTCCGGAGGCGGTACGCGGCCAAGATGCAGTTGGGGTGCCGGTCGAGGTTCTTGCGGGCCCGGTCGTAGCGCTGGTGGCGGGTCAGCGTGGCGGGCGGCGATCTGCACGTCGCGCAGGCTGACGCCGGCGTCGAGCATCGTCGTCACGAACGTGTGCCGCAGTATGTGGGGACGCATCCTCGGCATTGCGGCGTGAGCGGGCATCGGGGCTGGCCGAAGTCGTTTTGGTCCGGTGCGCTGTAGGGCGGGAGCCAGATTCATGGGTAGGCTGCCCGCCGTGACTCAGCTCGGACCCGTCGCCTGGCCACCTGCCCCGATCAGGACCGAGCGGCTCGTGCTCCGTGGGCCCGAGGCCCGGGACCGTGCGGCGTTCGTCGAGTTGCTCGCCTCACCGGAGGTGCATACCTACCTCGGTGGCCCTCGACCGCGTGACCAGCTCGAGCACGGGGTGCCCGAGATATCCGAACGGCGTCCTGGTCTTTTCGTGATCGATCTTGACGGAGCGATGATCGGCATGGTCAAGCTCGATCGGCACGACGCGGAGAGTCCGGGGCACGTCCGTCCGGATGTCGGGGAGGCCGAGCTCGGCTACCTGTTCCTGCCGGAGGCGTGGGGACGCGGGTACGGCGTCGAGGCGTGCGCAGCGGCACTCGACTGGTTCGCCGGCGCGCTTCCCGGCGAGCGGGTGGTGCTGCGCACCCAGACCGCCAACGAGCGCTCGATGCGCCTCGCGGCAAAGCTGGGGTTCACCGAGGTGGAGCGGTACGAGGGCTACGGTGCCGAGCAGTGGTTCGGCGTGTGGTCCTCGGTCACGCCGTCCGGTTGAGCTCGTGCTCGGCAGCGTAGCGGTCCACGAGGCCACCGACCGGTCGTCGGCCTCGTCGCGGCGTTTGACCTCGTGGAGCACGCCGGGCGGGAACGGGAGTTGGGCGATGTCAGCCGCGCTGCGCGGTGCCGAGAAGATCCACGGCGTTGCCCACCACACCCGACCACTGTTCCGGTAGCGAGCCACGACATCGCAGACCTACGACTGAGGTGGCGCACGTCGGGCCTACAAGCCTCCGCCGGGGCGACCGAGCGAACGTCCGTACATCGGCATGTCCGTAAGGAATTCACACCTAGGTAATCGACGCAACGTGACCGGTGACCGGGGCCCAGCGCGCACGGTCTGCGGCCAGATCCGCGCAACTTCCTCGTGTGGTGGTTATGCGTCAGCTGCGACTGCCGTCTTGCTCGGCGGGTCCGCTCGTCGTGGTGGCGCGAGCGGGCTGTAGGCCGTTGGCGGCCGGTCAGGTTGGTGTGGACTGGAGGGCATCGGCGACCGGGCGGCGGGTGGCGGCCAGGGCGGGGACGGCGGTGAGCGCGGCGACGGCGAGCAGGACCGTGAGTGCCAGGGCGAGCATCCAGGAGGCGGGTGCGTACTGCTGGTCGCCCCGACTGGCGACCAGATACAGCCCGATGCCGACCGGGACCCCGAGGGCGACGCCGGGTATCGCGGGAAGAAGCTGCGCCATCGCCATGCCCACGGTCACCTGAGCGGGTGTGGCGCCGAGTGTGCGGGCTACGGCCAGCGGGTGGCGGGCGTCGAGGACGGCGGTCCAGGTGCTGACGATGGCGTTGATGAGCGCGAGGACGCACAGCACGACGATGACGAGGATCATGGCCTGGAGGGTTCGCGTGTTCCGGGGGTTGTCCAGCTCCGTTTCGCCGAGCTTGACCTGCCGGTTCTGCGCCAGGCCCATGAGCAGGGCGGCGAGCCCGGTCGTGGTGATCAGGGTGTTCACCATGACGAGGCGGGCGCGGCGGGAACGGCGGGCGTTGATGCGTACCCCGATCAGGAGGGCGGTAGGCATCCGGCAGGACAGCCAGACGCGCCACCCGCGGCGACGCGGTGGCGTGGCGGCGTCGGCCAGCGCGTGGACGGTGTCGGTGGTGGCGGCGCGTAGCACGGGTGCCAGGGTCGCGGCGGCGGCGATGGTGAGGGCGAGGATGGTGCCGGCGACCACGGCGCGTAGCGCGGGCGGAGGGGTGCCGGTGGAGCCGAGGAGCCCGGCGCCGGGGTTGGTCAGCGCTGGTGCGGCGAGCCAGCCGGCGGCCAGGCCTGTGCCGGCGGCGGCGAGCCCGATGACGAGGTATTCGGCGAGGTGGACGGCGGCGATCATGGCTGGTCCGGCGCCGACGGCCTTGAGTAGTCCGACTCGGCGGCGTTGGTCGACGACGCGGCCGGCGACGATGTTGGCGACGCTGGCCACCGCGAGGGCGGTGAGCAGCCAACTGCCGACCAGCAGGGCCAGGCGCGCCTGTTTGACGAGCCTGCCGTCCGCCTCGGCGATCCCTGCCCAACTGGTGTATTCCATCCCGTCTGTTCTCATGTGGATGAACGAGGTGCTGGCCCGCGGGTCGGCGTATCTGAGGTTCAGGGTGTACGACAGCGGCCGCGCGCCGGCCAGCGCGCTGATCTGGCTACGGTCGACCCAGACCAGGCCGGCGTTTTCGGTCAGGGGGCTGCCCGCAGAAATGCGCCAGTCGGCGCTCGGGTAGACGGCCCGCGCGGCGGTGACCGCGGTGCCGACCACCCGCAGCGAGTGGCCGTTGATGTCGACGGTGTCGCCGATGTGCACGCCGAGGGCGTTGGCGAAGGTGGGCTCGATGACTACGCCGCCGGGGCGTACCCAGGTGCCGGCGGTCACCGCGGGCCGGTCGAGCGCCGCCGGGGAGTCGTCCCGGCCCTGAACGACCGCCGGCACGGTCTTGCCGTGGGCGGTCATCACCAGATAGCCCATCGGGTACGGTCCGCTGTGCGCGGTGACGCCGGGCGCGGTGGCCAGCGGCGCGAGGGCGGCCAGAGCCTCCTGGCCCGTCGCTCCCGGCGTCACCACCACGTCGGGGCCCGCGGTGGCGGCCCGGGTCCGCTCGTACGGCTGGGCGAGAGCATTGTCGAGAGCGAGGCCGAGAGTCAGCGTCGCGGTCGCGGCGCTGATCGCGAGCAGCAGCAGTACGGTCTCGGTGCGCCGCCGGCGCAGGTCCCGCATCATCAGCCGGCACACGAGCAGCAGACGTCCGGCCATGTCAGCGCCACCCGCCGTAGATCGTGCCGGCGCCGGTGGTGGTGGTGGTGGCGAGCCGGCTGTCGTCGGCGAACGACCCGTCCCGCATGGAGATCACCCGGTCGGCGACCGCGGCGATCCGCGCGTCGTGGGTGACCACCACCAGCGTCTGCCCCGCCGTGCGCAGCTCCTCGAACAACCGCAGCACCTCCAGGGTGGCGGCGCTGTCCAGGTTCCCGGTGGGCTCGTCGGCCAACACGACCAGCGGCTCGTTGCTCAATGCACGGGCGATGGCGATCCGCTGCCGCTGCCCGCCCGACAGCGCCGAGGGCAGGTGCCTGGCGCGGTCGGCGAGCCCGACCCGGTCCAACAGTTGCAAGGCAGATTGCCGGGCCCGGCGGGGGGACCGCCCGGCCAGCAACGCGGCCAGTTCGACATTCTCCACCGCGGTCAGCTCGTCCATGAGGTGGAACGACTGGAAGACGAAGCCGATGTGATGCCGCCGCAGCCGGGCCAAGGCGCGCTCGCTCATCGTGTCGACCCGGTGCTCGGCCAGCCAGATCTCGCCGTCGGTGGGACGTTGCAGCCCGCCGAGCAGGTGCAACAGGGTCGACTTCCCGCAGCCGCTGGGACCCATGATTACCAGCGTCTGCCCCGCGGGCACCTCCAGGTCGATCTCGTCGACCGCGCGCACAAGGGCGTCTCCCCGGCCGTACCGCCTGCTCACCCCGCGTGCCCGAAACAGCACCGATCCGGTCATGCTGCACCACCGGGCATGGCCTCTCGGCCCTCGCTTCGCTCGGTGCGCTCGCTCATGCCTACCCTCCGGTCCGGTCGCGTTCGGTCCACATGCGTTCGCACGCCTCCAGCCACTCCAGGTCGGCCCTCAGCCGCAGCACGACCCCTTCCAACAACAACCCGACGACCGGATCCACCGACCGCTCCAGCGCGGCCCGCTGGGCATCCCGCAGCCGACGCAGCACCTCACGCCGCTGCGCGTCGACCAGCGCCACCGGATCGGCCAGCCGGGCGGCAGCGGCGGCCACCAGCTTGAGGTGAAACTCGGTGAGGTCCGGCCTCGGCCAGCTGACCTCGGCCAGCCAGGCGGCGACCCGCTGCTGCCCGGCCGGGGTCAACGCGTAGACGCGGCGGTCGGGCCGGTCCGGCAAACCCTCGGCGCGCTGCGAGGTCACCAGCCCCGCCTTGGCCAGCCGGGCCAGCGTCACGTAGATCTGCCCGGCGTTCATCGCCTCGCCGAGCGGGCCCAGCGCGCCACGCAACCGGCTCCGCAGGTCGTACCCGTACGCCGGCTCCTTCGCCAGCATGGCCAGCACCACGTCCTGCACCCGACACGCCCTCCGTAGATCAACAATAGATAACCGCTATCCATAGCGCTGTCAAGTCGAAGGAGGGTGCAGCAGACAGAGCCGACGGTTCACCTGAATGGTGTTCCGCCCAGACGCGCTGGCGGCGGTGTGGCGGGTCTGGCCCAGCTCGTTCGGCTCCGCGCCGCGTGCTGCCGGGCACCTCGCCCGTAACTTGTTGGCCCTGGTGCGCAAGACGCACACCGACATGGTGGCCGCCGTATTCCGCACGATCTTCGCCCAATCCGACGCCGCCACTGTCGCCGTACCTGGGACCAGGCGCGCGACCAGCTCAGTGGCCGGTTGCCGAAATCGACACACTCATGGACGTGGCCAAGGCGGCGATGTTGGCGTTCACCGCGTTCCCCCGACCGCACTGGCCAAAGATCTGGAGCACCAACCCCGCTCAAGGAGCGCCGCTACCTGTCCGAGGAATCCCTCGTTCACCCACGGGCTGGCGGTTCAGGCGTTGTTCGACCCCGAGCGGCTGCCGGCCGCGACGCAGACCCGACTCGTCGACGACCTTCTCGCAGTACTCATCCGCTGAACCACGACGACTCGCCGCCCCGGCAACCCGGACCACTGTGGCGGCCCCGGACCGAAGATGCGGGGCCGGCACGCGCCACAACTTGCCGCTATGTCCTCTCCACTTCCGAAGACTCGACCGAGGTCACCGCCCGCCCGGCGGCCATGAGTGCGGTCACCGTGACCGCGACCGCCGGCGAGGCTCCGGTCCGGTAGGCGCGGTGCATCGCCGAGAGGTACCGGCCGCCGAGCGCGGACAGGCTGGTGGCCGCGACACCGGGAGGCCGGCCACCGGCGAGCGCGAGCGCCGGTACGACTGCCGCCCCGAGGCCCGCCGCGACCAGCGCCAGCACGGCCGGAAACTCGATGCACTCGTGCGCGGCCAGCGGCCGGAAGCCGTGCTCGTCGGCGAGGCGGTCGAGGGCGCGCCGGACCGCCGAGCCGGACGGACCGACGATCCACGGGTCCTGCGCGAGGTCCGCGAGCCCACCCGGGGTCCGCTGCCACGCTGTCGGCACCACCACCCGGTACGGGTCGGCGAGCAACGGCACGGACACCGTGCCGGACGGTTGCGGCACGATCCCCGGCTCCGAGTCGTCGATCAGCACGTCGACGGTGCCGGTGGTGAGCTCCCGCAGCGCCGATTCGCCCTCGAGTTCCACGATGCGTGGCTCGATGGCCGGGTGCTCAGCGGCGAGGGCGCGCACCGCCGGGACGATGAGGTGGGCGATCGCCGTCGGGAACGCGGCGATGGTGACCGGCCCGGCGACCCGGCCGGTCAACGCGGACAGCGCCCGCCGCGCCTCGGTCAGTTCCGCCTCGATCCGCTCACCCGTCGCAGCGAGGTGGCGTCCAGCCTCGGTGAGCGTCACCCCCCGCGGGCCCCGGTCGAGAACAGCGACACCCACCTCCCGCTCCAGTTGGGCGATCTGCTGCGAGACCGCCGACGGCGTCAGATGCAGCAACGGCGCAGCGGCGGCGACACCACCACGCCGGGCCACCGCCCACAGCACACGCAACCTGCGCGGGTCGATCTCCATGCAGTTCTCCTTAACGCACGGCCCAGCAACTCTTGCTTGTCACCGCGCCGGCGGAAACCCATCCTTGGCGGTTGTGAGCAGCGAGAACATACGACGGGGGCGGGACGTGGCACAGCAGTGGCGGGCGGAGTTCGACGCAGAAGTCACCTTCACCAACGGTGGCGGACTGACCGCCCACCGGTTCCGGCTCGACCTTGACGACAAGCATGTCGGCCCGGCCGAGGTGGGAGCCGCGTTCATCCGCGAACTGGGGCTGCTGATGGTCGCCGACGTGGCGATCTCCCGGTTGCGGCTGCTCGCCGAGCCACACAAGGGGCGCCGGAGGGCGGCCCCAGCACCGGCCGCCCACGGCATCGTCGAGCTGTCCCACCGCATCCACGCCGGCATGATCACCTATCCGGGCCTTCCCGGGCCGCAGCTCTCCGCACATGTGTCGCGCGAGGCGTCCCAGCAGGCCTACACACCCGGCACCACCTTCCAGATCGACCGGATCACGATGGTCGCCAACACCGGCACCTACCTCGACACGCCCTACCATCGGTTCGCTGACGGCGACGACCTCGCCGCCATCTCGGCTGACCGCTTCGCCGACCTGCCCGGTGTCGTGGTGCGGCTCACCGATCACCCGGGACCGGCCATCGGGCCGGAGTTGCTCGCGCCGTACGACGTGGCGGGGCGGGCGGTGCTCGTGCACACCGGCTGGGACCGGCACTTCGGCACCGCCTCGTACGGGCTGGGTGGTCACCCATACCTCACCAGGGCCGCTGTTGACCACCTCGTCGCGGCCGGCGCGGTACTGGTCGGGATCGACTCGGTCAACGTCGACGACACCTCCGACGGTACCCGCCCAGCCCACACGGGGCTGCTCGCCGCGGGCGTCACGATCGTCGAACACCTCACCAACCTCGGGGCGTTGCCGGTGACCGGTTTCCGGTTCCACGCCGCGCCCGCCCCGGTCGCCGGCATGGGCACGTTCCCTGTCCGCGCGTACGCCGTCCTCGGTGCCTGCTCATGACGGCTGTCGTGACTGCCGTGGAGGTGGTCGGCTGGCTGGGCGCCGCGCTACTGCTCGCCGCGTACGCTCTGATCTCCAGGGGCCGCCTCGCCGGTGACGGACGGATCTTCCAGTGGCTCAACATCGCCGGGAGCGGCGGTCTGGCGCTCTCCTCGACCGTCCACGGCGCGTGGCCGTCCGCCGCGCTCAACGCCAGTGTGGATAGCAATCGGTTTCGGGGCATTGACCACCGCGGCGTCGATAGGCGCCGCCCGCTGATGTTGCTCCCGAAGCTCGAGTTCCGCGCTTCGCTGCGCCCCGTGCACGGCACCGCCTGGCCACCGCCGCCACCGGTGACCCGGGCAGCTCACCATTGCTCGCCAAGCTTGTCGAGTCCGCACAGGCCCACTGACGAGCCGTGAACGCACCCAACCTCATCGCCGCTGAGCCCGCTTCGAACGCAGGCAGTTCGTCGAACACGCCGCAGCACGGGCAGCGTGAGCGACCTCAGTTCGCCGGTCGACGCCGAGATGGCGGAAGGGGGTGGCCGAGCGAATTTCAGGTCGCCAACTGGGCGTGCAGGCCCCAGCGGTCGATCTGGATCCAGTATTCGCAGATCAGCCCATCGACCACCCGATACACGGCGCTGGCCACTTCGACGACCGGTCGCCCAGTGGGCGCCATGCCATTGACCTGCCCGATGTGGTGGCCCTGCTGGGTCCAGCGGGCGTACACCTTGTCGCCGGAGCCGAACAGCTCGTCCACACGCAGTTCGAATGTCCCGTACGCGTCGATCATCTCCTGCACGTGCTCCGCGTACTGCTGCGGGGTGCGGGTCACGACCGCGGGGTCCTCGGCCTGAACCTGATGCGCGGTCACCACTGGCGCCATCAGCTGACCCGCCCGGCTGGGATCGACGCCCGAGCGGACGACACGCAGGAACTCGCCCACCACGGCGAGAGGATCATGAGCCACCTCGACAGCTTCCCCGTTTCGCTGGTCGGTGAGCAGCCGGGCCGTCAGAATGCGAGGCCGTTCACATTCCGCACGGTCCTTGCGGTAGGCCACCTCGCCGATCCCGGCGCGCCGCAAACCACCGAGCCGATCAGGTCATGCCGTAAGCCTGACCTTGTGTGCGCAGGGTGGGCGCGGCTGGAATGGGCTCGGCGGGTCGCTGGGGCTTCGCACGGGCCGGCAGCGGGTATCGAACTGGATCGTCACGAGGGCGCGAGGTGGTTTGTCATGGCAGGGACCCGGCAGATCCTGTTCATCCAGGGCGGCGGCGCGGGCGTGCACGACGCGTGGGACGACAAGCTGTTCGACAGCCTGCGGCGGGAGCTCGGGGACGGGTTCGAGGTCCGCTACCCGCGCATGCCCGACGAGGACGACCCGAGCTACGCCCGGTGGAGCGTAGCAATTCGGCGTGAGATGACGGCCTTGGACGACGGGGCGGTCGTCGCCGGCCATTCGGTGGGCGCGACGATTCTCATCAACGCGCTCGCCGAGCAGCCACCGGAGCCGGAACTCAGCGCGATCGTGCTGATCGCCGCTCCGTTCGTCGGTGCGGGCGGCTGGCCCGGCGACGAGTTCGAGCTGCCGCACGACCTCGGCGCGAGGCTGCCGCACGGCGTGCCGGTGCATGTGTTCCATGGGCTCCAGGACCAGACTGCCCCACCGTCGCATGCTGACCTGTACGCCCGCGCCATTCCGCAGGCGCAGCTGCACCGGCTGCCCGGGCGCGATCATCAGCTGGACAACGACCTGAGCGAGGTGGCGAAAACGATCAGTCTTGACGGCCTCGGATTCGTCACCCGCGGATAGGAGCGTGGGTCAGTAATCGGCAACCGGCTGGGTGTCCGTGGTCGGGTGATCGATCCGACCTGCCGAAACGCGACGTCCGATTGCCGCCAGCACCCTTCTCTTGGTTCACGGACAGTTGATGACGGCTCGTGCACCGCATGGCGAGTCTTCGGCTCACATCCCGCGAAAGGCAAAAGAATGCACGTGGTCCCCGGGCTCAAGGTGCTGTACTTCGGGACACCGGTGGTGCTGATCAGCTCACGTAACGAGGATGGCACCGCGAACCTCGCGCCGATGTCCTCCGCCTGGTGGCTGGGCCAGTCCTGCATGCTCGGTCTCGGCAACAGCGGCCAGACGACGGCGAACCTGCTGCGCGAACGCGAATGCGTGCTCAACCTGCCCTCATCGGCGATGGTCGACGCTGTTGACCGGATCGCGCTCACCACCGGGAAATCGGCCGTGCCGGACTACAAGGCAAAGCAGGGCTACCGGTACGAGCCGGACAAGTTCTCGGCCGCGCAGCTGACCGAGCAGACATCGGAGCTGGTCCGGGCGCCCCGGGTCGCGGAATGTCCGGTCCAGTTGGAGTGCCGGGTCGTCTCGACGCACCCCTTTGGCGGCCCCACCCCTCATGCCACCGCCTTCCAGGTCGAGGTCCTTCGCGCCCACGTCGAGGAGGATCTGATCATTCCGGGGACGCACTACGTGGACCCGCTCGGATGGGACCCGCTCATCATGAAGTTCTGCGAGTTCTTCGGCGGTGGACACAACGTGCATCCGTCGAAACTCGCCGAAGGCTGGAACATGCCACACCAACTCCAGCCGGCAGCCGTCTGAGCTGGTGCCGCGTGCCGGCAGCCCGCCCGTGGTTCGTGATCATTTCTGCAGAATGGTGGCGGTATGCGTGGTGGGGATGGGCTGTTCGAGGTCGAGCCGGTCGAGAAGAAACAGCCGCAGGGCCGTCCGGCGGCGGTGGACAAGCGGTTCAGGGCATTCGACCCGCACCAGGTCCTGCTACTGCCTCCGTCGCTGGACGACTGGCTGCCCCAGAACCACCTCGCCCGGTTCGTCGCCGATCTGGTCGACGAGGTCCTGGACCTGACAGCAATCCGGGCCGACTACACACAGAAGCGCGGCTACCCGCCTCACGACCCGCGACTGATGCTCCGCCTGCTGATCTACGGATACACCACCGGCGTCCGCTCCTCGCGGGCGATCGAGCGCAAGTGCGCCGACGACGTCGCGTTCCGATACCTGGCCGCCGACCAGGCCCCGGACTTCCGCTCCATCTCACGGTTCCGCCGCCGCCACCTGGACGCCCTCGCCGACCTGTTCACGCAGTCGCTGCACCTGGGGCAGAAGCTCGGCATGGTCAAGATGGGCCGCGTCGCCCTGGACGGCACCAAACTCGAAGCGAACGCGTCCAAGCACAAGGGCCATGAGCTACGGCCGCCTGATCGACAAGGAAGAGCGCATCGAGGCCGAGATCGTCCAGCTGGAGGCCACGGCACAGGCTCTGCTGGCCGAGGCAGAAGCCACCGACACCGCCGAGGACCAGAAGTTCGGCGTCGACGGCAAGGACACCGACCTGCCCGCAGAGCTGGACCGCCGTGAGAAACGTCTGGCCAGGCTGCAGGCAGCCCGCGCGCAGATCGAGGCCGAAGCAGCCGACAAAGCACGCGCCCACGCCGAGGAAATCGAACGCCGCCGACAGGAGCGTGCCGGCACCAGCGACGAGCAGGCCGTCACCGACGCCGGGCACAAGGCTGCCGCGAAGGCCCGTCCCAAGCCCAAGGCTC